>NZ_JBHXCW010000127.1:0-22018 GCF_042725365.1 Lentzea sp. NPDC060358
CACCCCTCACGCCGACTAGAGCCGGTGAACCCACCCGTGTTTCGGCGATTGGGGCTTGACTTCGGGTGCGAGGTGCTACCCCTAGCGGGCTCGGCCGGTCGCGAAGCGTCCGGCCTTTTCCGGCCGACCACAGCGCCTCGCAAGGGCCCCGAAGTCAAGCCCCAATCGCGGATCGTCGCGGAGCGGCGATGGAACCCAGGTCTTTCGTCCGAGTTGCACGCCCACGCCGGAACAGGCACCCGCCCGCAAGACACAACCACGCTGGAACCAAAAAGGGGCGCCTCCCGCCCACAGGAAGCGCCCCACTCAAAAGCCAAAACCTACGGAGCAACCCGCTCCAGTGCCCACCCGTCCCGCCCGAGCCGGAACCGCAGCCGGTCGTGCATCCGATCCCGCCGCCCCTGCCAGAACTCGACCTCTTCGGGCCGGATCCGCCACCCGCCCCAGTGCGGCGGTACGGGAATCCGCTCGGTGTCGGCGAACTGCCGCTCGATCTTGTGCAGCGCGGACTCCAAAGTGGACCGCCCGGTGACGACCCGCGACTGCGGCGAAGCCCAGGCACCGATCTGCGACCCGCGCGGCCGGGAGTTCCAGTACTCCGCCGTCTCCACGGGACCGACCTTCTCCACCACGCCGCGCACGTGCGCCTGGCGCTGCATCGCGAACCACGGGAACGTGGCCGACGCGAAGCGGGTGGCCATCAGGTCGTGCGACTTGTTCGACGTGTAGTTGGTGAAGAACACCAGGCCGCGGGCGTCGAGGCCCTTGGCCAGCACCGTGCGCGACGACGGGCGGCCCTTCACGTCCGTGGTCGCGAGCACCATCGCGTTGGGCTCGGGCAGGCCGGCTCCGGAGGCCTGGTCCAGCCACAGCTGGAGCTGGTCGTGCCAGGTGGCGGCAAGCTCCGACTCGCTCAGCGAGCCCTGCTCGTAGGACACGCGCATCGCCGGTAGTGCGATGTTCGTGGTCTCCGTCATCGGCGAACCTCCAAGCGGCGGCAGAACTCGTGGTCCCTGGACCCGCGACCATACGCACGGCGAACGGATCCCGAAACCGCCTGCGCGGTGATGACGCCCACCTGAACGGTGACTTTCCGTGGTTTGAACGATCTGGATCGAGTCCGTGATCGAGTCAGATGGCGTCGAGCCGCCGTGTGACCGTCACCACGTCGTCCCCCAGTGCGGTGGCAAGGGTTCCGCCTGCTGCCAACGGAACCGAGCTCCACCACTCGCCGCCGCCGGGCGGGCGGTCGACGGCGTCCAGGAGCAGCTCGGTGCCGATCACGCGCTTGCCCGCGAGGCCGGCCGCGGACGCGCCGAACACGGGGTCGCCCACCGCGAGCCGCTGGTGCAACAACGGCTTGCCGCAACGGGTTGCGCGCATCGACGTGGAAAGCGCGCCGGGTGTCTCACCGACGCGGCCGAGGACGAGGACCTCGCGGGTCCGCAACTGCGCGGCACCGTCCAATTCGGCCTCGACGACGGCGGTGTGGCGGGCGCGGCCCGTCACGACCGTCGGCTCGGGCAGGTAGCGGACCGACCCCTCGACCAGGAACCGGACCTCGGACGTGGACGCCTCGCCGGACGCGCCGGGCAGCAGCAGGGTCGCCGCCACGCCGCGCAGTTCCAGGCAGGCGCCCGGTCCCACCTCGACGGTCAGCGACAACGAATCGCCGCCCAGGGGTGCCGTCACCGACGAGACCAGGTGCACCAGCGCAACGGGTCCCGTGCGGCGGTGCGGCACCAGGGTCAGGGGTGACTGCGAGCGCAGGACCCGCACGACGCTGTTGCCGTGCGGGTCCCGCGTGACGACCAGCCGAGCCGACGCCCTCACAGCTGGGCCAGCACCCACTTCGCGACCTCGGGCGCCTCCGGGGTCTCGACGAGCGACTGGGCGATCACCGGCAGCTCACCGCGCATGCGGTGGGCGTCGGAGATCATCACGTCCATGTCGGCGCCGACGAACGGCGCCAGGTCGATCTTGTTGATCACCAGCAGGTCGGCGGTCGTGACGCCGGGGCCGCCCTTGCGCGGCACCTTGTCGCCGCCCGCGACGTCGACGACGAAGATCTGCCGGTCGACGAGGCCGCGGGAGAACACCGCGGTCAGGTTGTCGCCGCCGCTCTCGATGATCACCATGTCCAGCGCCGGGTAGCGGTGCTCCAGGCGTTCGACGGCGTCGAGGTTCGCGGTGATGTCGTCGCGGATCGCGGTGTGCGGGCAGCAGCCCGTCTGCACGGCCTCGATGCGCGCCGGGTCGAGCACGCCCGCGCGGCGCAGGAAGTCGGCGTCCTCGGTCGTGTAGATGTCGTTGGTGACGACCGCCAGCTCCAGCTGAGCGCCCAACGCCCGGCAGAGCGCCGCCGTCAGCGCGGTCTTGCCGCTGCCGACGGGACCGCCGATGCCGATGCGCGGCGCCTTGCCGTGGTGGTGGTCGTGCGGATCAGGCCCGTGGTTAGCTCCCAAAGAGACGCACCCCTTCGCGACGAACATGTGCCTCTGCCAAGAGGTCCAAGGCAGGGGAACCGAGCGCGGGCAGCTCCTCGCACGCCCGCGCGGCGACTTCCTCGACGTCGAGCGACGCCACGATCGCGTTGACCCCGAACGGGTCCAGCCCGAGCAGCCGCACCGCCGCCGACGCCGGGCCGCTGACAGCGAGATAAGCGCAGGTCAGCGCCGCTTCGAAAGCCTCACCGACCAGCACGCCGATCACCAGCGGCTGGTGCGGGTCGCGCGGCAGCGAGTCCAGCCGCGGCGACGGCCAGGCCCGCCGGGCGGCCCGCAGCATGCCGCGTCCCTGCGCCCGCGACGCCTCGCGCTGGGCGGGCGACGGGGTGCGGGCGTCGAGCTCCGCGTCCAGCACGGCCAGGTCCTCGCCGCGCGCCGCCGCGGCCGCGAACCCCGCCGCCAGCAGTCCGGCGCCGAGCAACCGCCCGCGCAGGAACGACTCCAGCGTCGGCTCGTCGCGCACGAGACCGCGCGCGGCGGTCTCCTCCAGGCCGCCGGAGTGCACGTGGCCGCCGCCGGGGAACCGGGAGTCGGCGAGGATCAGCGCGGTCAGCATCAGAACAGGAAGTACCGCTGGGCCATCGGCAGCTCGGCGACCGGCGCCGGTTCGACCAGGTCACCGTCGACGTGCACGGCGAAGCTGTCCGGGTCGACGCGCACGTCGGGCATCGCGTCGTTGAGGACCATGTCCGCCTTGGTGACCGAACGGGTGTTGGTCACCGGCAGCACCCGCCGCGCGTACCGGTCGGCGATGCCGGCGTCGATCGCCTGCGGCGCCACGAAGAACACCGAGGAAGCCGCCCCCGCCGTCGCACCGAACATCGGCCGCGCCCACACCGGTTGTGGCGTCGGGATCGAGGCGTTGGCGTCGCCCATCTGACCCCACGCGATGAAACCGCCCTTGAGCACCACCGACGGCCGCACGCCGAAGAACTTCGGCTCCCACAGCACCAGGTCCGCGAGCTTGCCGGGCTCGACCGACCCGACCTCGTCGGCGATGCCGTGCGCGATGGCCGGGTTGATCGTGTACTTGGCGACGTACCGGCGCGCCCGCAGGTTGTCGTCGAGCGTGCGCCGCGACGCCATGACGTGCGCGGTCTGCCAGGTCCGGATGATCACCTCGCCGACGCGGCCCATCGCCTGCGAGTCCGACGAGATCATCGAGATCGCGCCGAGGTCGTGCAGCAGGTCCTCGGCGGCGATCGTGGTCGGCCTGATCCGCGACTCGGCGAACGCCAGGTCCTCCGGCACCGACGGGTTGAGGTGGTGGCAGACCATCAGCATGTCGAGGTGCTCCTCGAGCGTGTTGACGGTGTGCGGGCGGGTCGGGTTCGTCGACGACGGCAGCACGTTCGGCAGCGAGACGACCCGAATGATGTCCGGCGCGTGCCCGCCGCCGGCGCCCTCGGAGTGGTAGGCGTTGATCGACCGGCCACCGATGGCGTCCACTGTGGACTCCAGGAACCCGGCCTCGTTCAACGTGTCCGTGTGGATCGCGACCTGCACGCCGGACGCGTCCGCCACCCGCAGGCAGGCGTCGATCGCGGCGGGCGTGGTGCCCCAGTCCTCGTGCAGCTTGAACCCGCCGGCGCCGCCGGCGAGCTGTTCCTCCAGAGCCTCGGTCGAGACCGTGTTCCCCTTGCCCAGCAACAGGACGTTGACCGGCATGTGGTCCATCGACGTGAGCATCCGGTCGAGGTACCAGGCGCCGGGCGTGACCGTGGTGGCCTTGGTGCCCTCCGCGGGACCGGTGCCGCCGCCGACCAGCGTCGTCAGCCCGGACGCCAGCGCCTCGTCGACGATCTGCGGGCAGATGAAGTGCACGTGGCAGTCGATGCCGCCCGCGGTGAGGATCTTGCCGTTGCCGGACAGGATCTCCGTGGACGGGCCGATCACCAGGTCCGGGTGGACGCCGTCCATCGTGTCGGGGTTGCCGGCCTTGCCGATCGCGACGATCCGCCCGTCCTGCACACCGACGTCGGCCTTGACGACACCCCAGTGGTCGAGGATCACCGCACCCGTGATGACCAGGTCGGGAGCGCCCTCGGCACGGGTCGCGACCCCCTGCCCCATCGACTCGCGGACCACCTTGCCGCCGCCGAAGATCACCTCGTCGCCGGACCCGGTGCCGCGGCTGAGGTCCTCGGTGACCTCGATGAACAGGTCGGTGTCGGCGAGCCTGATCCGGTCGCCGACCGTCGGCCCGAGGAGCTCCGCGTACCGCTCGCGGTCGATCATCGCTGCAACCCCCGCACGATCCTCAGCCCTGCCAGCGGAACCAGCGTGACCTCGCGTTCCACTCCCGGCTCGAACCGCACGGCGGTGCCCGCGGGGATGTCGAGCCGGTAGCCGAACGCGGCCTCGCGGTCGAAGTCGAGCCCCGTGTTGACCGAGGCGAAGTGGAAGTGCGAGCCGACCTGGACGGGCCGGTCGGCGGCGTTGACGACGGTCATCGTGACGCGCGGCCGGCCGGGGTTGAGCTCGACGGGTTCGCTGCCCACGAGCACCTCCCCCGGTGCCGGACCGGCCGAGGGCGCGATGGGGTGGTGCACCGTGACGAGCTTGGTGCCGTCGGGGAACGTCCCCTCGACCTGCACCGAGTCGATCATCTCCGGCACTCCGCGCATGACCTGCTCCGGCGCGAGCACCGTGCGCCCGCTCTCCATGAGCTCGCTGACCGTGCGGCCGTCCCGCGCGCCCTCCAGCACGTGGTCGGTGATCAGCGCGACGGCCTCGGGGTAGTTGAGGAGCACCCCGCGTTCGAGGCGGCGGCGGGCCACGTCGGCGGCGACGTGCACGAGGAGCTTGTCGCGTTCATGCGGCGTCAGATGCACCGAGCCGTTCTAACACGGGAAAGCGCTGGATCGCGGAGAGGAAACACGGCCGAAACACGAGCGCGTGTCCACCGACCGGTTGACAACCGGGGTCAGCGGTGCGGTCGTCCCGCGGGAGGGGTGCGGAACCGCAGGATTTACGACATGAACGCGATCCGGGTGAGGGGCCTCGAGAAGGCCTACAAGGGCCACCAGGCGGTGGCGGGGGTGGATCTGGACGTCGCCCGCGGCGAGGTGTTCGCGGTGCTGGGCCCGAACGGGGCCGGCAAGACGACGAGCGTCGAGATCCTCGAGGGGCACCGCGGCCGCGACGCCGGCGAGGTCAGCGTGCTGGGGGTGGATCCGGCGAAGGCGGGCCGCGAGTGGCGCGCGAAGCTCGGGATCGTCCTGCAGAGCGCCACGGACGCCGCGACGCTGACCGTGCGCGAAGCCGTCCAGCACTACGCGAGGTACTACGGGGACCCGCGGGACCCGGAGGAGGTCATCGACCTCGTCGGGCTCACCGAGAAGGCCAGGTCGCGCGCCGGCACGCTGTCCGGCGGGCAGCGGCGGCGGCTCGACGTGGCGCTCGGCATCATCGGCAGGCCGGAGCTCGTGTTCCTCGACGAGCCGACCACGGGCTTCGACCCCGAGGCGCGCCGCCAGTTCTGGGGCCTGATCAAGCTGCTGGCCGCCGAGGGCACCACGATCCTGCTGACCACGCACTACCTCGACGAGGCCGAGGCGCTCGCCGACCGCGTGGCGGTGCTCGCCGGGGGCCGGATCGTCGCCGAGGGCACACCGCAGACGCTCGGCGGCCGGGCGCACGCCGACGCCACCGTCCGGTGGCTGTCCGACCGCGGCTACCAGCAGATCCGCACCACCGAACCCACCAAGGTCGTCGCCGACCTGTCGCGCCACGGTGAGCTCGCCGAGCTCACCGTCACCCGTCCGTCGCTGGAAGACGTCTACCTGGAGCTGATCAAATGACCACGCCGGTCCTGTCCAAGACGGCCTCGTCCGCGGCGGCCGCCCTGCCCTCCACGCTGTCGCTCGGTCTCGCGAGGGGTGCGACCGAGCTGCGGGAGTTCTTCCGGCAGAAGGAAAGCCTGATCTTCACGGTGTCGCTGCCGGCGATCCTGATGCTGCTGCTCGGCACCGTCTACGTCTCCGAGCCGTCGCACGGCCAGATGTTCGCGGCCAGCATGATCGGCGCCGGCATCATCTCGACGTCGTTCGTCGGGCTCGGCATGAGCGTCGTCGCCGACCGCGAGGACGGGACGCTCAAGCGGTTGCGCGGGACGCCGATGCCGTTCGCGTCCTACTTCATCGGCAAGGTCGTCCTGGTGTTCGTGTCGAGCCTGGTCGAGGCCGCGCTGCTGATGGCGGTGGCCGTGCTGCGGTTCGACGTGCAGCTGCCGTCGACGGCGCAGAAGTGGTTCACGTTCGGCTGGGTGTTCACGCTCGGCGTCATCTCGTGCTCGCTGATCGGCGTGGCGCTGAGCGCCATCGCGAAGAACACCCGCAACGCGGCGGGTGTGCTGAACCTGCCGTACATCGTGCTGCAGTTCCTCAGCGGCGTGTTCATCATGCAGACGGCTCTGCCGGAGTCGCTGCGCACCGTGGGCTCGCTCTTCCCGCTCAAGTGGGTGTGTCAGGGTTTCCGCTCGGTGTTCGCACTGGACGACGGCTACGCGGTCATGGAGGCGGCGGGATCATGGGAGCTGGGGAAGGTCGCGCTGGTGCTCGGGGCGTGGACGATCGCGGGCCTCGTGCTCGTGAGCAGGACTTTCAAGTGGAGCAACACCAGCAGCTGACGACCTGGTACGTGCTCTTCGCACTGACCCAGATCACCACGATCGTCCTGGTGCTCGTGGACGCCAACCCCCTCGCCGACCGGGTGTCGGCGGCGGGGTTGCTCGTCCTGAACGGCGTGTGGTTCCTCGCCTACGGCAACCGGCTGCTCAGGGCCGGGATCGAGGACCGGCGCGGTTTCGTCTACGCGGCCGGCTCGCTGGCCCTCTGGGCCCCGGCGGTCTGGCTGACCGGCAACGCCACGTTCGCGCTGTTCGGCCTGGTCCCGCAGATCTACATGGTGCTGCCGGCGACGTGGGCGTTCTTCCCGATGGTGGTCTTCGTCTTCACCCCGCAGCTCCTCACCTGGCTGGCCGGCGCCGACGCCGCGCTGCCCTGGCCCGCGGCGCTGCTGATCGTCGGCTTCTCGCAGGCGTTCGGGTGGGCGGTGAGCCGGATCGCGCAGCAGAACAAGCAGCGCGGTGAGCTGCTGGACCGCATCGAGGCACTGACCATCGAGGCCGAGCGGGCGCGGTGGTCGGCGGAGATCCACGACACGCTGGCGCAGGGCTTCACGTCGATCATCACGCTGCTGCAGGGCGCGCAGCCCGACGTCGACCTGGCCCTGCGGACTGCGCGCGAGAACCTCCGCGAGGCCCGCGCGCTCGTCGCCTCCAACGCACCGTCGCCTTTGGACGGGTCGTCGCTGGAGGACGCGTTGCGGCGGCTGGTGTCCGGGACGGCGCTGCCGTCGACGTTCCGGGTGATCGGCGACCCCGTGCCGCTCGCGACGTCGGTGGAGGTGGTGCTGCTGCGGACCGTGCAGGAGGCGCTGACGAACGTGGCCCGGCACTCCGGGGCGTCGCGGGTGGACGTGGTGATGAGGTTCGACGCCGACGGGGTCTCGCTGGAAGTCCGCGACGACGGCCGCGGCTTCGGCGACGCGCCGGAGGGCTTCGGCCTGAGGGGCATGCGCGCACGGCTCGAACAGGTGGGTGGCACGCTGTCGGTGTCCTCGGACGGAGGAGCGTCGGTGCTGGTGGAGGTGCCCCTGTGATCAGGATCCTGCTGGTGGACGACCACCCGGTGGTGCGGCAGGGCCTGCGCGGCATGCTCGTCGCGGACGACCTGGAGGTCGTCGGCGACGCCGGCTCGGGCCAGGAGGCCGTCGAGCAGGCCGCCGCGCTGAAGCCCGACGTCGTGCTGATGGACCTGCGGATGCCCGAGATGGACGGTGTGGCCGCCACCGCCCGGATCGCCGGGACCGGGCCCCGGGTCCTGGTCCTGACGACCTACGAGACGGATTCGGACATTCTTCGCGCCGTGGAAGCCGGGGCGTCCGGGTACCTGCTGAAGGACTCGACGACCGAGGACCTGATCGCGGCGATCCGGGCGGCCTCGCGGGGCGAGACCGTGCTGGCTCCGTCGATGGTCGCGAAGGTGGTCGGGCAGGTCAGGACGCCGCCTCTGTCGGCGCGCGAGGCCGAGGTGCTCAAGTTGGTGGCGAAGGGCTTGTCGAACGTCGAGATCGGCCGGACGCTGTTCATCTCCGAGGCGACCGTGAAGACCCACCTGCTGCGGGTCTTCAACAAGCTCGGGGTGTCGGACCGCACCGCGGCAGTGACCACGGCGATGGATCGCGGCATGTTGCAGTGACCCAGGACACCCGGCTGTCATCTCCCGGCCACCGGCCTGCAACACTGTGACCTCCGGCAACGGCGCCGGTCAGGTCCGTTCAGCACAGTCCACCGCCCCGGAGGCGTGACCACATGACCCAGACCGCCGATCCGACCTCGTTGGTGCTTCCCGCCGAGCTCAAGCCGTCCGACGGCCGCTTCGGCTGCGGCCCGTCCAAGGTGCGTCCCGAGGCCGTGCAGGCCCTCGCCACCGAGGGCGCCGCGCTGCTCGGCACGTCCCACCGGCAGAAGCCCGTCAAGAACCTCGTCGGCCGCGTCCGCTCCGGACTGCGCGAGCTGTTCCAGCTCCCCGAGGGCTACGAGGTCGTGCTCGGCAACGGCGGCACCACCGCCTTCTGGGACGCGGCGTCGTTCGGGCTGGTCCGCGAGACCGCCCAGCACTTCACCAACGGCGAGTTCTCCTCGAAGTTCGCCAAGGTCACCCAGACCGCGCCGTTCCTGAAGGACTCCCTGGTCACGAAGGCCGAGCCGGGCACCGCCCCCGAGCTCTTCTTCGCCGAGGGCGCCGACCTGGTCGGCTGGGCGCAGAACGAGACCTCCACCGGTGTCGCGATGCCCGTCACCCGCATCGAGGGCTCGGACGGCGCGCTGATCGCGATCGACGCCACGTCCGGCGCCGGCGGCCTGCCGGTCAAGGCCGAGGACTTCGACGTCTACTACTTCGCGCCGCAGAAGTCGTTCGCCTCCGACGGCGGCCTCTGGCTCGCGCTCATGTCGCCCGCGGCGCTGCAGCGCGTCGAGGAGCTCAAGGACCGCTGGGTGCCGGAGTTCCTGTCGCTGCCGACCGCGCTCGACAACTCCACCAAGGACCAGACCTACAACACGCCGTCGGTCGCCACGCTGTTCCTGCTGGCGCACCAGATCGACTGGATCAACGGCAACGGCGGCCTCGACTGGGCCGTCGCGCGCACCAAGGACTCGAGCGACCGCCTGTACTCCTGGGCCGAGAAGACCGCCTACACCACGCCGTACGTCGAGAAGGCCGCCGACCGCTCGCAGGTCGTCGGCACCATCAACTTCAACGACGACGTGGACGCCGCGACTGTCGCGAAGGTGTTGCGCGCCAACGGTGTCGTCGACGTCGAGCCGTACCGCAAGCTCGGCAAGAACCAGCTGCGCGTCGCGATGTTCCCGGCCATCGAGCCGGACGACGTCACGACCCTCACGCAGGCGATCGACTGGGTCGTCGGCCAGCTCTGACACCCGCTGAGCAGCAACCTGGGGCGCACCGAAACGAGTTCTCGGTGCGCCCCAGGGCTTTGTCAGGCGAGTGCTTCCGTGGGCGACTGGCGAGCCGCCCGCACCGCCGGGTAGACGCCGGCGACGGCACCGATGAGAACGGCCGAGCCCACTCCCCCGAGCAGGGCCGGCCACGGCAGCGCCGCGGGCCACCGCTGGCTGATCGAGTACCCCGCCGTGACCGCGATCCCGACGATCACCCCGACCAGCCCGCCGAGCCCCGACAGCAGCACCGACTCGGTGAGGAACTGCCACCGGACCTGCCGCCGGGTCGCCCCGAGCGCCCGCCGCAGACCGATCTCGCGGCGGCGTTCCAGCACCGAGATCACCATCGTGTTCGCCACGCCGACGCCACCCACCAGCAACGCGACCCCGCCCAGACCCAGGAACAGCGCGTTGTAGGAGCTCTCGGCCAGTTGCTGCGCCTCCAGCGCCTCCGAGGGCCGGGAAACCTTGACCTCGTGGGACTTCTGCGGGTTCAGCGTCGGGCCGAGCAGGCCGCGGACGGTGTCCACCTGGTCGGGGGACGTGCGCACGTAGACCGTGTTCGCGTTGCCCTCGAACCCGAACGCCTCCTTGGCCGCGTCCCAGCCGACCAGCGCGGACCGGTCGATCTCCGGTGCGAGCGGCAGCGGCCCGAGGACGCCGACCACGGTGAACCACTGGCCGTCGATCCACAGCTGCACACCGGGCTTGTCGACACCGAGGCGCGACGCGGCGGTGCCCCCGAGCACCACAGCCTTCTCCCCCGCCGACAGCCAGCGACCCTGCCGGACCTCGGCGTTCAGCACCTCCAGCAGGTCCTTCTCGGCCGCCTGCACCTGCAGTCCGAGCGTGTCGCTCGCGGGCACGAGGTCGTTCTTGCGGACGTTCGCGCTGATCTTGCCCGTGGCGCTGGCCGCGGACACCGCGCCGATCCGCTTGGCCATCGGCACCGCGGTCTCCGGCAGCTTCGCGTCGGCGCCGAAGAAGTCCTGGCCGGGTGCCGCGGTCAGCAGGTTGGTGCCCAGCTTGGACATCTTCTCCGACAACGCCGCCGCGCTGGAGGCGGGGATGCCGACGACGGCGACCACGGCGGCGATGCCGATCGCGATGCCGAGTGCCGACAGGACCGCGCGGACCGGGCGGGTGCGCATGCCGAAGAACCCCAGGAGCAGCAGGTCGATCACACGATCACCCCGTCCCGCACCTCGACGCGGCGCGGCGCCCACGCCGCGATGTCCCGGTCGTGCGTGATCATCACGATCGTCGTGCCGTCGGAGTTGAGGCTCTCCAGCAGCTCCAGCACCCCGGCGCCGTTCTTCGTGTCCAGGTTCCCGGTCGGCTCGTCGGCCAGCAGGATGCCCGGCGTGTTCACGACGGCGCGGGCGATCGCGACGCGCTGGCGTTCGCCGCCGGACAGTTCGTGCGGCTTGTGCAACGCGCGGTGCAGCAGACCCACTCTGTCCAAAGCGGACAGTGCGAGGGCCCGCCGCTTCGAGCGCGGCACGCCCGCGTAGACCAGGCCCGAGGCCACGTTCTCGATCGCGGACAGGCCCTCGGTGAGGAAGAACTGCTGGAACACGAACCCGATCGTGCGGGCTCGCAGTGCCGACAAGGCGTTGTCCGACAACGAGGACACGTCGTGGCCGTCGATCTCGACGCGGCCGGTCGTGGGCTTGTCGAGCGTGCCCATCAGGTGCAGCAGCGTCGACTTGCCCGAGCCGGACGGGCCCACGATCGCGAGCAGCTCCCCTCCGGCGACGGTCAGGGAGACGTCGCGCAACGCCTGCACGCCGCCGGGGTAGGTGCGGCTCGCGCGGTCGACGGTGATCACTCGGTGGTCACCACCTTCATGCCCTCGCGCAGGCCCTCGCCCTGCACCTCGACCTGGCCCTTGGCGAAGATGCCGACGGTGACCGGGATCGTCCTGCCGTCGTCGGTGACCAGGCCGTAGCCGCCCTCGGCGAGCGCGAGCAGCGCGCCGATCGGGACCGCGAGCACGTTCTGCTTCCTCGCCACGGTGAAGACGGCGGTGACGCTGCCGGACTCGACGCCCTCGGCGGCCTTCGGGTCGTCGACCGAGATCGTCAGCACGATCTTCGGCTTCTGGCCCTGGTTCGGGTCGCCGGTGGTGCGGGTGACCGAGGTGGTGGTGCCGGTGGTGGGCTTGCCGCCGGTGATCGACAGCTCGACCTTCTCGCCCTGCTTCGCGAGGCGCTGCTTCGACTGCTCCAGCTCGACGGTCACCGCGCGCTCGGTGCCGGTGACCTTCATCAGGTCGCCGCCGGCGGGCGCGCCGAGCTGGGCGGTCAGCGACGAGACGCGGACCGCGCCCGGCTGCACGACGACGTCGCCGGAGCCGAGCTCGCCGGTCTGCTCGAGGCCGTTGGCCTTCTGCCACTTCTTCAGCGCGGTGGCCGTGTAGTAGGTGAACTTGTCGTCGGGGGTGCCGAAGTCGGCGAACCCGAGCGCGGCGAGGTTCTCCTCCACCACCCTGACGTCCGGGCCGTTCGACATGCCCGGCTCCAGGTCGCGGTAGAGCGGGGTCTCGCCGTAGAACAGCGGCACGGGCCTGGCGTCCGAGTGGAACGCGGGCTTGCCGCGCTCGACGACGTCGCCCTGCTTCGGCAGGGCCGTGACGGTGCCACCTTTGCGGCTGGTCAGCGACCGTTCCGCGCCGAAGCCGAGCTGGCCGGTGACCGACTGCTGGTCGGCCAGGTTCGTCTTCTTCACCTGCGCGGTCTTCGCCGGGTCGTTCCGCAGCGGCGCGACGCTCGCCTGCTGGGACGCGATCCGCGTGAGCACCACGACCCCGCCGGTGCCGAGCACCACCGCGGCGACGAGCGCGGCGATGACGACCTTCCTGTTCACGCGGCGCTTCATCCGGCCGGCCTCGCCGCGACCATGCCACCCTCGCCCAGGCCGCAGTCCTTCATGTCCTGCTTGACCTTCTCGTCCTCCATGTCGGGCAGCTCGATGGCCTCGCCGGCGGCGCCCCCACCCTCGAACTTCGGGTCGGGCCAGTTGTAGCCCCTGTCCCGCATGCACTTCGCCTGCTGGCGCATCTTGTCCTGCTCCTCCGGCGACGGCGGCGTGAACTCGCCGCCGTTGGGCAGGTGCTGCTTGCACGCGTTGTGGGCGGCGGACATCTTCTCGCCGTCACCGTCGTTGCCGGGGATGCCCAGCGTGACGGCACCCCCGTCACCCTGCGGGTCCGGCATCTCGATGCCGTTGTCCCGCATGCACTGCGCGAACTTGACCATGTCCGCCTTGTCGTCCTTCTTCTGCTCGTTCTCCGCCGGCAAGCTGGCGCAGGCGGTCAGCGCCATCAGCGCGGCGAAGAGGAGCGCGGTGGTTTTCTTCACGGCGACAGGTCTACGGAGGCCGTCATTCGACCGCGTTAAGCGAAAGCCCTTATCCGGCGCTTATGCCCCTCGCGCGGAAAATGGGCGCCATGCGTGTGCTGGTGGTCGAGGACGAACAGCTGCTCGCGGACACGATCGCCGAGGGACTGCGCAGGTTCTCGATGGCGGTGGACGTCTGCTACGACGGCGAGGCGGCGCTGGAACGCGTGGGCGTGCACGGCTACGACGTGGTGGTGCTCGACCGCGACCTGCCGTTCGTGCACGGCGACGACGTCTGCAAGGCCGTGCACGAGTCGGGTGGCGAGGCGCGGGTGCTGATGCTGACCGCGGCGGCCGAGGTGGACGACCGGGTGGCGGGCCTCGGGCTCGGCGCCGACGACTACCTGACCAAGCCGTTCGCGTTCGCCGAACTGGTCGCGCGCGTGCAGGCGCTGGGCCGCCGGGCCCGTCCCGCGTTGCCACCGGTGCTCGAACGGGCGGGCGTGACGCTCGACCTGCCGCGGCACCAGGCGGCGCGCAACGGCCGGTTCCTGCCGCTCTCGCCGAAGGAGTTCGCGGTGCTGGAGGTGCTGATGCGGGCGGAGGGCACCGTGGTGAGCGCGGAGGAGCTGCTGGAGAAGGCCTGGGACGAGCACGCCGACCCGTTCACCAACGCGGTGCGGGTGGCGGTGATGACGCTGCGCCGCAAGCTGGGCGCGCCGCAGGTCATCGAGACCGTGCCCGGCGCCGGCTACCGGTTCGGCTCGTGACGCTGCGGACCAGGCTGACGGCCTGGTACGCCGGGGTGTTCCTGATCGCGGGCGTCGCGCTGATCGGGCTCAACTACTGGCTGATCGCCGAGCGGGTGCCCTCCACCGCCGGCATGGCGGTCTCGCGCGCGTTCCCGGCCGACACGCTGCTGCCGTACGGGGAGACCTACGCGCCGGTGGAGGCGGCGGAGCTGCCGGCCGACACCCTGGTGGTGACGGCCGAGCAGCTCAGGGCCGAGACGATGAACACCGTCCTCTGGCAGTCGGTCATCGCGCTGCTGGTCGCCGCGGTGATCGCCGTCTGGCTGGGCTGGGTGGTGGCCGGGCGGGTGCTGGCGCCGCTGCACTCGATCACCACGACCGCGCACCGGCTGGAGGCGGAGCGCCTGGACCAGCGCATCGAGCTGGACGGGCCGCCCGACGAGCTCAAGGAGCTCGCCGACACCTTCGACGGCATGCTCGACCGGCTCGCGTCGTCGTTCGACAGCCAGAAGCGGTTCGTCGCGAACGCCTCGCACGAGCTGCGCACGCCACTGGCCGTGCAGCGGACGCTGATCGAGGTGGCGCTGGCCGCCCCGGACGCCTCCGACGAGGTCCGGCGCCTCGGTGCGCACCTGCTCGACACGAACGAGCGCAGCGAGAAGCTCATCGACGGGCTGCTGGTGCTCGCGAAGAGCGACCGAGGGCTCACCTCGCGTGAGCTCGTGTGGCTGGACGAGGTGATCGACGACGAAGTGGCGTCCTGCGAGACACTTGCCGCGGAGAAAAAAGTCACGTTTGCGATCGAGACCCGCAAGTATCTGGTGGAGGGCGATCCGGTCCTTCTTGCGCAGCTCGTCGGCAACCTGTTGCGCAACGCCGTCCTCTACAACCGGCCGGGCGGTTCCGTCTCGATACGCCTTGATCAAGACCTCGTCGTGACCAACACCGGGCCCACCGTGCCTGCCCAGGCAGTACCCGGGTTGTTCGAGCCCTTCCGACGTCTGCGCGACCGCACCGGCACCGCCGGATCGGGTCTCGGGCTGTCGATCGTGCAGTCCGTCGCGAAGGCGCACCGGGGCTCGGCGAGGGCTCGTCCGAACGGGGGAGGCGGGCTGGTGGTCCAGGTGAACCTTCCGGAAACGGGAGTGCGGCAACCCTCGTGAACTGGCAAGATCACGTAGAGATATCGGCGAGTCTCCCACCCGTGGACGGCCCGTTGTCCTAACGTTGTCTGCTGGCGAGGTGCGAATTCAGGGAGGCCACGATGCGAGCGCTGCGAGTCATCGGGCTCGACGAGGACGGCAAGTCCGTCATCCTCGAGGACCCCGAAAACCGCGGCGAGCGCTTCACGCTCCCCGCGGACGAGCGTCTTCGGGCGGCCCTGCGCGGTGACCTCGCGCGCCTCGGCCAGATGCAGATCGAGTCCGGCGAGGCCCAGATGCGGCCGCGCGAGATCCAGGCCCGCATCCGCGCCGGCGAGTCGATCGAGCAGGTCGCCGCCGCCTCGGGCATGCCGGCGAACCGGATCGAGCGCTTCGCCTATCCCGTGCTCCTGGAGCGCTCGCGCACGGCCGACATGGCCCAGCGCGCGCACCCGGTCCGCGAGGACGGCCCGGACGTGCAGACGCTCGGCGAGGTCGTCGCGCACTCGTTCGGCCTGCGCGGCCACGACCTGTCCGACACGAAGTGGGACTCGTGGAAGGGCGACGACGGCCGCTGGATCGTGCAGCTGCACTGGACGACCGGTCGCTCGGACAACCGCGCGCACTGGGCGTTCCACCCGGGTGCGCAGGGCGGCACGGTGACGGCGCTCGACGAGGCCGCGGTCGACCTGATGGACCCGAACCCGAACCGGACGCTCCGCACGGTGCGCCCGGTGACGCAACTGGCGCGGCAGGCCTTGGAGGCGACTCCGGTGCTGCCCGCGTCCGTGCCCGTGGTCCCCGCGGCCGAGGAGCCGGCGCCCGTGCCGGTCCCGGCCCAGGCGCCGCCGCCCGCCCCGGCACCCGTCGTGGCGGAGAAGCCCGTGCCGGTCCAGGAGGTGCAGCCGGAACCGGAGCCCGTTCCCGTCCCCGCCGCACCGCCGGTGAAGAAGGAGCAGGAACCCGCGGCGGAGAAGCCGGTCCGCAAGGACGCTCCGCCGAAGCGGGGGAAGAAGAACCACCCCATCGTGCCTTCGTGGGAAGACGTTTTACTGGGCGTGCGGTCGAACCGCTGAGTGAGGCTTTGACGCCGTGGGACGTCGTGTCGTGCTGGCTGCCGGAGTGGGTGCGCTCCTCGGGCTGGCCTGGTGGGGAATGTTCGAGCTCATCGCCTCCGGGGCGGTCTGCACCTTCGACGACTGGGGCTGCCTCGGCACCTTCGTGACGGCCGTCCCGGTCTTCGCGGTGGTGGCGGCGGTCCTCGGTGGCGTCCTGCTGCGTTCTCGTGGTGAGTCGCGGGCCTGGCTGGTGGCCGTGCCCGCGACCCTCATGGCCGTGGTGGCGATGGTGTTCCTGCTCGCCGTGCCGTGGCTCGGGTTCGCGGTGTTCGCGGCGCTCTACGCACTGATCGCGGTGCTCACGTCGACCGCAGGCACCGGACGCCGTGAAGGTGGTGTGGAGGGTTCGTGAAGACCGGGCCCCGCTGATCTTTCTTCCGCTATTCCTGGGCACATGGTGGTGCGCACGGCCCTGGGAGCCGTCGTCGGAACTGTGGTCGGTGGCGGGTTCCTGCTGACCCTGAACGCGTTGGTGCGGTATTGCAACGGCGGACCCGGCCGTGCCCCGTGCGGTGCGGTCCCGCTGGTGGTCCCCTCGGGCTTCGTGCTCTGGGCGGCGCTGGCCGGGCTGCTCGTCGTGGCGGGGTTCCGCCTCCTGCGCCAGGCGCACGGCTGGTGGGTGGTGGGGACCGGCGCCGTGCTGTGGGTGGCGCTCGTCGCGGCGGTCTACCACGTGTCGCGCGAGTACCTCGGCCTGTACCAGGCGGAACGCGGGCCCGTCGTCGCGGCGGCGATCGTGCTCGCGCCGTGCGTCTCGTACGCCGTCGCCGCGCTGTTCGTGGGGCGGAGGACCGCATGAGCCCGCTCACCCGCGCCGTACTCGGGATCCTCGCCGGGCTTCCCGGCGGACTGGTGTCGACCTTCCTCCTCCTGATGTCCGGGGTCAGCCATCCCTGCGCCTACAACATCCACGGTCGGCCGTGCACGATGAACATCCTCGGGGTCATCGGCGGGCCGCTGCCCACGGTGCCGGTGGGCAGCATCATCGTGGTGGCGGTGCTGCACGTCTGGCAGCTGTTCCTCGCCAAGCAGCCGCGGCCGTGGTCGGTGGTGGGACCCGCGGTGGTGCTGATCGTCGTGCTGGAGGCGCTCGCGGGGCTTGTCGACTGGGACAGCGAGATGACCACGATCATCCCGGTTCCCACCGCGATCCTCACGGTCTCCTTCGCACTGGCAGGAGCGGTCACCGCGTTCAGCTGGGAGGAGATCCTGCGTTACCGTGGCAGGCGTGACCGAACAGAGCACCGCGGGGAAGACCGGTAAGGCCGGGCGCAGGCTGCTGTTCCGGGTCGTGCTGTCGATGGCCGTCGGGGCGGGGCTCGTGCTCGGCTGGACGTGGGCGTACGAGTCGGGCTTCCTCAAGTCGTGGCTCGACAGCACGTCGATGTCGACGTTCCTGCTGCTCGTGCTGATCGGGTTGCCGCTCGCGCTCGTGTCGTCGCTGGTGCTGGCCGGGCCGGTCCTGTGGGTGTTCGGGGTGCGGCCGGTGTGGCCGATCATCCTGCTCGGGCCGGTCGTGCTCGGCATCGGGCTGTACTTCAAGGTGCACGAGCCCGCGGTGGCGTGGTTCACGAACCGCCACCACGCCGAGGCGCTGCTCGCGGCCGTGGCCTACGGGCTCGTCGCGCTGGTCACGTTCAAGCGGTCGTAGGGACCTCGTCGAGCAGGTTCAGGTCCCAGCCCTCGCTCTCGCACCAGTCCTCCGCCTCCTCGCGGGAGACGGCCGAGGCGTGCCGCGGGCGCGGGCCCGGCAGGTGGTCCCAGCCGTCGGGTGCCAGCACGTAGCTGGCGCCGTCCCGGGTGGCGATCAGCCGTCCGTGTGGAAACGCCATCGTCTGCTCGGTCCGCAGATACCGCGTCATGGTGGTCATCGTGCCCTTGACCTCCACCTATGTCGAGGCTGCACGCTCCGGTGAGGAGAAAAACCGGATGCTGAACGCAGGTCGTCCTTCGTACTTTGGGGGGTGACCTGGAGGGGGCTCGTCGCGTGAGCGATCAACGTAACTCGACAATCAGGACCTTGCGGAGGTTGTGGCCGTACGTGCGGCCGCACCGCGCACGGATGGCTGTCGTGCTGGCGGCGACGATGCTCGCGATGCTGTGCGGTCTCGGCATCCCGCTGCTCACGCAGCGCATCGTCGACGGTCCGATCCAGAACGGGGAGACCGCGGTCCTGCCGTGGCTGGTCCTCGGCGTGCTGGCGCTCGGGCTCAGCGAGGCGGCGTTGTTCTACATCCGGCGCAAGATCGTCGCCCGGCCGGCGGCGGAGGTCGAGGCGCGCATGCGGTTCGACCTGTACCAGCGGCTGCAGCGCCTGCCGGTGGCGTTCCACGACCGGTGGCAGTCCGGTCAGCTGCTGTCGCGCGCGACCAACGACCTCACGACCGTGCGGCGGTTCGTGGCGTTCGCGGTGATCTTCCTGATCGTCAACAGCCTGGTCGTCGTCATCGGGCTGGGCATCATCGCGGCGCTCTCGCCGTGGCTCGTGGTCGTGTCGCTGTGCGGTGCGCTGCCGTTGATCGTCATCTCGTTCTTCTTCGAGTCGAGGTTCAAGGTCGTCGCGCGCAAGGCGCAGGACCAGTCCGGCGACCTGACCACGACGGTCGAGGAGTCGGTGCTCGGCATCCGGGTGCTCAAGGCGTTCGGGCGCGGGCCGGAGCTCTCGAAGCGGTTCCTGGCGCAGGCGCGGGAGCTGCGGTCGACCGAGCTGCACAAGATCTCGATCCTGGCCGCGCTGTGGTCGGTGCTGATCGTGCTGCCGGAGCTGTCGATCGCGGGCATGCTCGGCGTCGGCGCGATCGGCATCGTGAACGGCTGGATGACGGTCGGCACGCTGGTCGCCGCCGTCGCGGTGAGCGCGTACCTGCGCTGGCCGATCGACTCCATCGGCTGGCTGCTCGCCGAGACGAACCAGGCCGCCGCCGCTCTCGAGCGGTACTGGGAGGTCGTCGACGAACCCGTGACGATCACCAGCCCCGCCTCGCCCGCGCCGCTGCCCACTCCGCTGCGCGGGCACGTGCGTTTCGAGGGCGTGCGGTTCGCGTTCGAGGACGGCCGCGAGGTGCTCAAGGGCGTCGACCTCGACCTGCGGCCCGGCGAGACGGTGGCGCTGGTGGGCGCGACCGGGTCGGGCAAGACGACGCTGACGGCACTGGTGCCGCGGCTGGCCGACGTGACGGGCGGGCGGATCACGCTCGATGGCGTCGACGTGCGGGACCTGTCGCTCGAGGACCTGCGCACGGCGGTCGGCACGGCGTTCGAGGAGCCCGTGCTGTTCTCCGCGTCGGTGACCGAGAACGTGGCGCTGGGCGTGCCCGACGTCGACGAGGACCGGGTGCGCGAGGCGTTGCGGGTGGCCAAGGCCGAGGAGTTCGTGGACGCGCTCCCCTGGGGCCTCGCGACGCGCATCGGCGAGCAGGGCCTGTCGCTGTCCGGTGGTCAGCGGCAACGGCTGGCGCTCGCCCGCGCGGTCGTCGGCCGCCCGGCGGTGCTGGTGCTCGACGACCCGCTGTCGGCGCTCGACGTCCACACCGAGGCCGAGGTGGAGGCGGCGCTGCGCCGGGTGCTGCGCGGTGTCACGGCGCTGGTCGTGGCGCACCGGCCGTCGACCGTGCAGCTGGCCGACCGGGTCGCGATGCTCGTCGACGGCAGGATCGCCGCCTTCGGCTCGCACCGGGAACTGTTGGAGCACAACGAAGAGTACCGGCGCCTGCTGTCCAGTGTGGACGCCGAGGACAAGGTGGAAGAGGAGGTGGCGTCGTGAGCTCGGCGACCGTTCAGCCGGCGGCGGAGGAAGAGGAGTGGCGCGGCGTCGCCGCCGAGGAGATCGAGGAGATCTCGCACCAGACGGGCCTGCGCCTGCAGGCCCGGTCGCGCAGGCTGCTGGGGTCGTTGCTGCGCCCGCACGTCGCCCGCACGTCGCTCGCGATCGCCGCGGTGGTCGGCGGCAACCTCGCGAACCTCGCGGGACCGCTGCTGATCGCCGCCGCGATCGACCGCGGCATCCCGGCCGCGATCGGCGGCGGGCCGATGATCCTGGTGTGGTGCGTGGTCGGTTACGCGGTCTGCGCGGTCCTGACGACGTTCCTGCGCTGGGCGTTCCTGCGGGTCTCCGGCCGGGTGGGCCAGGACCTGCTGCTGGACCTGCGCGGCCGGATCTTCCGGCACTCGCAGAAGTTGTCGGTCGGCTTCCACGAGTCCTACACCTCCGGCAAGGTCATCGCGCGGCTGACGAGCGACGTCGACGCGTTGCAGGACCTGCTGGAGGAGGGGCTCGACAGCCTGTTCAACGCGGCCCTGTCGGTCGCGGGCATCGCGGTGATCCTGCTCTGGCTCGACGCCCCGCTGGCGTCGGTCGTGGTCGCGGGCTTCCTCCCGGCGTACTTCATCTGGCGCTGGTTCCGCCGCCGCTCGATGGACGCCTACCGCGGCACGCGCGGCGCGATCGTGAAGATCATCGTGCAGTTCGTGGAGTCGATGAACGGCATCCGCGCGGTGCAGGCGTTCCGCCGCCAGCCCCGCAACGAGCAGATCATGAAGGGCTTCAACGGCCAGTTCCGCGACGCGAACACCGACGCCCTGGGCGTGATGGCCACGTTCGTCGCGACGATCCGCGTGATCGGCAACGTGTCGCTGGCGGTCGTGCTCGCGTGGGGCGCGTACCGCGTGACGGGCGGTTCGATGGAGCTCGGCGTGCTGGCGGCGTTCACGCTGTACCTGCGCCGGTTCTACGACCCGTTCGACGAGCTGGCGATGTTCGCGAACTCGTACTCCTCGGCCACGGCGGCGCTGGAGAAGATCTCCGGCCTGCTGGAGGAGGAGCCGTCCGTCCCCGAGCCGGCCGCACCGGTGGCGCTGCCGCACGCGCGGGGCGCGGTCGCGTTCGACGGCGTCGAGTTCCGCTACCCCGGCACGGCGAAGCTGGTGCTGCCACCGTTCTCGCTGGACGTGCCGGCCGGTCAGACGGTGGCGCTGGTGGGCGCGACCGGCGCCGGCAAGACCACGCTCGCGAAGCTGGTGGCGCGGTTCTACGACGCGTCGTCGGGCGCGGTGCGGCTCGACGGCGTGGACCTGCGTTCGGTGGCGGACACGGACCTGCGCCGGGCCGTCGTGATGGTGACGCAGGAGAACTTCCTGTTCTCCGGCTCGGTGGCGGACAACATCGCCCTGGGCCGTCCATCGGCCTCCCGCGCCGAGGTCGAGGCCGCGGCGGCGGAGGTGGGCGCGCACGAGTTCATCTGCGCCCTGCCCGACGGCTACGACACCGACGTGCGCAAGCGAGGCGGCCGTTTGTCCGCAGGACAGCGGCAGATGGTGGCGTTCGCCCGCGCGTTTCTCGCGGATCCCGCCGTACTGGTCCTGGATGAGGCAACATCGTCCTTGGACGTGCCCACCGAACGCGCCGTGCAGGCAGCACTGGAGACCGTGCTGGCCGACCGGACGGCGTTCATCATCGCCCACCGGCTGTCCACGGTCCTGATCGCGGACCGCGTGCTGGTGCTCGATGGTGGCATTGTGGTGGAGGACGGCTCCCCCGAGGAGCTGATCGGTGAGCGGGGCCGGTTCGCCGCCCTGCACACGGCCTGGCGCGACTCGCTCGCGTAGGCCTGTGGTCGCGTTCGCGCCAATGG
>NZ_JBHXCW010000128.1:0-22005 GCF_042725365.1 Lentzea sp. NPDC060358
GGGGTCAGACGAGGGCGGGTTCCTCGTTCCCCACGGCCTTGATGGCCCTGCGGACCGGGACGAAGATCAGCAGGACGAAGCCCGCGACGAAGAAGATGATCAGGGCGAGGATGGCGGGGCGGAGGCTGCCGGTGGCCTGGCCGACCCCCGCGAACACCAGCGGGCCGAGCCAGCTGGTGGAGCGCTCGCCGACCTCGTAGAGCGAGAAGTACTGCGCTTCGCGGCCGGGCGGCACCATCTGGCTGAAGAGGCTGCGGGACAGGGCGTTCGTGCCGCCGAGGACGATGCCGATGCCGGCGGCGACGAAGTAGAACTGCAGCTCGTCGCCCGCCTCGACGAAGAACGCGGCGGTGATCACGACGATCCACACGACCAGGGAGCCGAGGATGGTCTTCTTGGCGCCGACGCGCTTGGCGACGATGCCGTGCAGGACGCCGCCGATGAAGGCGACGAACTGGACGATGAGGATCACGGTGATCAGCGTCTGCTGCTCGAACTTGAGCTCGACGCTGCCGTACTGGGCGGAGACGTTGGCGACGGTGGCGATGCCGTCGGTGTAGATGAGGTAGGTGCCGAGGAACGCCAGCGTGAGCGGGAAGGCCTTGGCCTGCCGCAGGGTGGCGCCGAGTTCCTTGAAGCCGGCGGAGACGACGGAGGCGCCGTGTTCGCCGCCGTGCGGGCGCTGGTGCTCGGTGAGGGCGCGCAGCGGGATGATCGTGAAGGCGGCCCACCAGACGCCGGAGATGACGAACGCGATGCGGGCGGCGTCCCCGGAGGTGATGCCGAGGGAGTCGGCGGAGAGCGTGATGCCGAGCTGGATGGCGAGGGCGACGCCGCCGCCGAGGTAGCCGAAGGCCCAGCCGCGGCTGGAGACGGCGTCGCGTTCGTCGGGTGCGGCGATCTCGGGCAGGAAGGCGTAGTAGACGACGACGCTGGAGCCGTAGCAGATGTTGGCGATGACGAAGAGGCCGACGCCGAGCTTCCAGTTGGTGCCTTCGACGGCGGCGAGCGCGATGGTGGCCGCGGAGCCGGTGAAGGCGAAGAAGCCGAGCATCTTCTTCTTGTTCTGGGTGCGGTCGGCGATGGCGCCCATGACGGGCAGCACGATCACCTGGACGACGGTGGCGATGGAGAGCAGGTAGCCCCACAGCGAGCCGGAGGGGAACTGCAGGCCGAGGATCGTGACGTCGCAGCGGTCGAACGCGTTGTCGTTGGCGCACGGGGTGGCGCCGTTGAGCGCGGTGTCGGCCTTGGCGGCGTTGGTCGCGATGCTCGTGAGGTAGAGCGAGAGGAACACGGTGATCACGGACGTGGGGAACACGGAGTTCGCCACGTCGTACCAGACCCAGCCGCGTTGTTCCTTGCGGCGGCTGGTGGTGTTGGCGTCGGCGGCGTCGTCGCCCTGGACCTTCATGTCGGCGGACTGTACTTGTCCGCCGAGTCGTCCCATGAGCGACTGTCCAACCTGTTACCAGCTGTTGCGGGAGCGGAGGACTTCGCGCAGGACGTCGGGGCGGTCGGTGACGAGGCCGTCGACTCCGAGGTCGAGGAGGGTGCGCATGGCGGCTTCGTCGTCGATCGTCCACACGTGCACTTCGAGGGCTCTGCGGTGGGCGGCGCGGACGAAGCGGCGGTCGACGACGGTGAGGCGGCCCTGGCTGACGGGGACCTGGGCGACCTGGCCGCGGACGGCGAGTCCGGCGAGGGGGATGCGGCCGGCGGCCCAGAGCGCTCCGGCGGAGCGGGGGCCCATGGAGGTGAGCAGGCCGGGGCCGCCCTGGCGGCGCAGGCGGGCGAGGCGGTTGTCGGAGAAGCTCGCGAGGCAGACCCGCTGGAGTGCGTTGGTCTTGCGCAGCAGGGTGAGGACGGGCTCGACGGCGTTCTCGGTCTTGACGTCGATGTTGAAGAAGGTGCCGGGGAGTTCTTCGAGGACGTCGGCGAGGCGGGTGACGGGTTCGCGGCCGCCGACGCGGGCGTGGCGGACTTCGGCCCAGGGGAGGTCGGCGACGCGGCCGTGGCCGTCGGTGGTGCGGTCGAGGGTGTCGTCGTGGTGGACGACGACCTCGCCGTCGGCGGTGGCGTGGACGTCGGTCTCGATGTAGCGGTAGCCCTCCTGCACGGCGCGGCGGAAGGAGCTCAGGGAGTTCTCCATTCCGGTGAGGTCGTCGACGTGCCAGCCGCGGTGGGCGAAGGCGCGGGGTCGCGGGCCTGCGAGGTAGGGGTGGGTCACGGGGCGAGTGTGCCTGGTGGGGGTGGCTTCGGGGTGGACGGTGGGTGGCGCGGCACTCTCTTCTTTTCTTCTATTGCTTCAGTGTTGGCCAAAATCAACCCTGTCGGTCCTCGCGTCCACAGAAGGCTCAGAAGTCAACAACGCAACGGAACCCGGAGGAGCAGTCCGGCCATCGAAGGGCCGAGGGACACCGTGCAGGGGAGACGTCGTTGAAGCGCGAACAGCCTGAGGGCAGCACCACCGGCCGCACCGGTACTGTCCGGTTACCTACTAAGGTCGTGGTTTCTGGCGCGTCGCTGGAGGTCAAGCGCCGTCATTCGCTACCGTCGCGCGCCATGGAGCGGTCCATGGAGGCAGACGAGCCGAGGCACTGCGCTTGGTGCGGGAGGCGGTTGCCGGGGAGTGGACGGATCGGCCGGCCGAGGCGGTACTGCGCCCAGCCGTGCCGGCAGCGCGCCTACGAACGGCGGGCCGCGTTGCAGCGGGGCGGTCTTCCGGAGGACGCGGTGGTGTTGTCGACCGCGGAGCTGGCTGACCTGCAGGACCGGCTGTTCCAGCTGCGGTGTGCCGCGGAGGACGTGGTGACGGCGGCGCAGGACGGGGCGGAGAACGAGGAGCTGAGGAAGCTGGCGGCGGAGCTGGTGGAGTCGGCGAAGGGTCTGGAGCGGCTGCGTTAGCCGTTCGCGCCACAGCGAACCAACCGGCGTAGCGGGTTGCTTACGTCCGGTGATCGGACGATCATGACGCGCGTGATGTCCTACTGCCGCACGGTGCTCGACCGCGCGGGCGTCGCCTATGCCGTGACGGATGCGCGGGGAAACCTGCTGTGGTGCAACCGTGCGATGGGTGTTGTGCTGGGTGTTCCGGTGGAGCAGTCGTACGGGCGGTCGTTGCCGACGCTGCTGCCGGGTGCGCCCGAGGTGCCGTCCCCGGTGCGGGAGGTGCTGGTGCCGGGGCCGAAGTGGCTCGAGGTGCGGTGCACCCGTTTGGGTGACGATCTGATGTACGAGGTCGTGGACGTGTCGTCGTGGCGTGACCGGGAGTTGACGGTGACGCAGGAGGCGGACGCGTTGCGGCGGGCTCAGGCGTTGGGGCGCATGGGCACGTGGGAGTGGGCGATCACCGAGGACCGGGTGACGTGGTCGGACACGTTGCTGGAGATGTTCGGGTTCGCGCCGGGGACGGCGTTCGACTTCGAGCTGTACTCGCGGCTGGTGCACCCGGAGGACCTGCCGATGGTCGAGGAGACTCTCGATGCGGCGTTGAAGACGGGGTCGGTGTTCACGTACACGCATCGGATGTTGCGTCCGGATGGTGCGGAGCGGGTGTTCGAGTGTTTCGGTGAGGTCGTCGTGGGGGACGACGGGGCGCCGTTGCGGGCGTTGGGGACGGCTCATGACGTGACGCAGTCGTCGCGGGTGCACGACGAGCTGGTGCGGATGGCGGAGCAGGACCCGTTGACGGGGTTGCCGAACCGCCGGGCGTTGACGCGGGCGCTGGAGCAGGAGCTGGCGAACGGTGTGTCGGGTGCGTTGCTGGTGCTGGACCTGGACAACTTCAAGGACGTCAACGATCTGCGTGGTCATGCGGTGGGGGACCGGGTGATGCGGATGCTGGCGTCGGCGTTGCAGTCGCGGCTGGGTGATCGGTTGATCGCGCGGCTGGGTGGGGACGAGTTCGCGGTGGTGTTGCCGGGGGCGTCTCCTGCGGACGCGTCGGCGGTGGCGGACGGGTTGCGGGACGCGGTGGCGGGTTTTCCGCTGGCGGGGATCGGGACGCCGGCGCGGATCACGGTGTCGACGGGGCTGGCGGAGTTCGGTCCGGGTGATTCGTGGGAGTTGGTGCTGGCGAACGCGGATTTGGCGTTGTACGCGTCGAAGGCGGCGGGCCGGGACCGGGTGACGGTGTACGAGCCGAACCACTACGCGGACACGGTGAAGCGGGTGAGTGTGCTGGACCGGTTGCGGTCGGCGCTCGCGGGTGGCGGTCTGGCGTTGTACGGGATGCCGATGGTGGAGCTGACGACGGGTCAGACGCTGGGGCACGAGTTGTTGTTGCGGTTGGAGGACGGGCAGGAGCCGTATCTGGGTCCGGCGGATTTCCTGCCGGTGGCGGAGCGGTCGAACCTGATCCTCGAGGTGGACCGGTGGGTGTTGACGACGGCGATCGACGCGTTGGTGGCGGAGCCGGATTCGCGGTTGCGGTTCAACGTGAACGTGTCGGGGCGGACGTTGGAGGATCCGGAGTTCGGGGATTTCGTGCTGGAGAAGCTGGGGTCGGCGGGGGTGGCGCCGGGCCGGTTGGGGTTGGAGATCACGGAGACGGCGGCGGTGACGAACCTGGACGCGGCGGTCACGCTGGCGACGCAGCTGCGGCGGTTCGGGTGCCGGATCACGTTGGACGACTTCGGGTCGGGGTTCGGGTCGTTCGTGCACCTGAAGCATCTGCCGATCACGGGGATCAAGATCGATGGCGAGTTCGTGAAGGGGATCGAGACGTCGGACGCGGATGCGGTGCTGGTGTCGGGGATCGTGCAGATCGCGAACGGGCTGGGGTTGTCGGCGGTGGCGGAGTGGGTGGAGCGGCCGTCGCAGGTGGAGGCGTTGCGCCGGTTGGGTGTGCGGGTGGGGCAGGGTTTTCACCTGGGTCGGCCGGTGCCGTTGCGTGACGTGGTGAGCGCGGAGCGCATGCCGCCGAATGGCGCATTGTCGTCTCGGGTGGTTGGCGCAGAGGATGGTGCGCGCTCCTGATTCCCCGTGTGATGGGTTGCCTGTGCCGTCTTGTGGTGTGCGTCGTCTTGAGTTGAGCGTGGCCGAGCCCGAGTTGTCGGTGGACTTCTTCGCGGGTGTGCTGGGGTGGACGGTGATTGCGGAGCCCGGTGGGTCGTTCTCGGGGTTCGTGGGTGATCGGCTGGCGGCGCGTGTCGTGGCTGGGGATGCCGGGTGGCACGTGGTGTTCGGTGATGCCGGTGCGCGTGGGTTGAGGTTGAACTCTTCGGTGGGGTCGGGGCGGGTGTTGCACGGTCCGTGGGCGCCGCCGCCGCGGCATGGTGAGCCGTGCTGGGTGGAGTTGGTGTCGGCGGAGTTCGGGTTCTGGGAGCGGGAGCTGGGCTGGTCGGTGTCGGACCGGGTGTTCTCGGTGTCGCGGCAGGGTGAGTCGCGGGTGGTGGCGGGGAGTTCGTCGGTGGGGGCGTTGGCGGACGGCTGGGGTGTGTTCTTCGCGGTGGACGACGTGGGGGCGGCGTGTGCACGGGTGTCCGAGTTGGACGGTGAGGTGGTGTCGTCGCCGTCTTCGGTGTCGTCGTTGGGGGTGGTGGCGGCGATTTCGGGTCCGAAGGGCGGGTCGTGCTGGTTGTTGGAGCGGCCGGCGGGGTGGGGTGGGGCGCAGGGGGTGTAGTCCCCTGTGCCGGTCAGGTGGCGTAGCGGGTGGCGGTGTCGGTGGCGCGCTGGTGGAGTGCGGTGCGCAGCCAGGCGGGTTCGAGGGCTTCGGCGTGGGCGGAGAGTTGCCAGAGGGCCCATTCGGCGTGGTGGGTGTCCTGGAAGATGACGTCGAGGTGGAGCATGCCGTCGTCGGTGGTGTGTTCGTGTGCGACGGCGACGGCGGTGGTGAGGAGGTCGTCGCGTCGTGCGGGGTTCAGGCGGACGTGGACGGTGACCTGGTCGGCTCCTGCGCGGAAGCGGGTGCTGCGGTCGTGCCAGGCGGTGGTGAGGTCGACGGTGTCGGGGCGTTGGGCGGGTTCGTCGAGTTCGTGGGCGGCGTGGACGCGGGAGAGCCGGTAGGTGCGGTCGGCGCCGTCGCGGGTGGCGAGCAGGTAGGTGTGGTCGCGGACGGTGACGAGTCCGATGGGGTCGACGGTGCGCCAGCGGGGTTTCTGGTCGTGGGCTGCGTAGTGGATGCGGAGTTTGTGGCCGGCGAGGACGGCGCGGCGGATCTGGGTGATGACGGTGTCGGGGATGTCGTCGCCGGGGGTGGTGCGGCGGGAGAGCAGGTCGGTGTCGGGGTCGATGAGGAGTCGTTCGGCTACGCCGGTGGCGGTGTCGCGGTGGGTGTCGGGCAGGGCGTCGACGACTTTGAGCATGGCGGCGGCGAGGGCGGAGCCGAGTCCGAAGGTGTGGGCGCCGCGGCGTGATCCGGCGATGAGCAGGGCGAGGGCTTCGTCGTGGGTGAGGCCGGTGAGTTCGGTCTGGAAGCCGGGGAGCAGGGTGAATCCGCCGTGGCGGCCGCGTTCGGCGTAGACGGGGACGCCGGCGGCGGAGAGGGCGTCGATGTCGCGCAGCACGGTGCGGGTGGAGACTTCGAGTTCGCGGGCGAGTGTGGTGGCGGAGAGGCGGCCGCGGCGGCGCAGCAGCAGGACGAGGGACACCAGCCGGTCGGCG
The DNA here is from genome assembly GCF_042725365.1 of Lentzea sp. NPDC060358. Taxonomy (NCBI): domain Bacteria; kingdom Bacillati; phylum Actinomycetota; class Actinomycetes; order Pseudonocardiales; family Pseudonocardiaceae; genus Lentzea; species Lentzea sp. NPDC060358. The sequence continues at coordinate 6,607 of NZ_JBHXCW010000128.1, forward strand.
CGCACGGCGAGATTCTACGGAATACACGACAGGGGGTGTCGTGTATTGGCAGGCAGGCTCCTGGTCGGCGGCGGAGTGGTTTCGCCGGTGGCGTGATGGGAGTGGGCGAGTGGTTGTGGAGCGCAGGGCGGTCAACCCGTGGGCGTGGTCGGGTGAGCTGGGGTTCACGCAGGGTGAGGTCGTGTCCGGGCAGGGCAGGACGGTGTACTGCGCGGGGCAGGCGGCGACGGATGCCGGGGGCCGGCCGGTGCACGAGGGGGATGTGGCGGCGCAGCTGGAGCTGAGCTTGGCGAACCTGGAGGCGGTGCTGGCCGGGGCGGGGATGACGCTGGCGAACGTGGTGCGTCTCAACGTCTACACGACTGATGTGGACGGGTTGTTCGAGCATTACGGGGTGCTGGCGGGCCGGTTGGGTGCGGCGGGGGTGTCGTCGGTGATGACGTTGCTGGGGGTGCGGCGGCTGGCGTTCCCGTCGTTGCTGGTGGAGTTGGAGGCGACGGCGGTGGCTTGACCGTGTGCCGGGGGCGTCGTGGTGTGGCGCCCCCGCGCGGGGCGGGGTCGCGGTCGGAGCGGGCGACGGCGAGCACGATCGCCTGCAGCAGGTTGAAGGCGACGAACGCCCAGAGGACGGTTTTGGGCAGGGGTTTCACGGGTCGGTTCAGAGGTCCAGTTCGGGTGGGAAGCCGCCGGTGGCGATGGGTCCCCAGCTGTCGATGGTGACGCGGAGCAGGGATTTGCCCTGGCGGAGCATGGCGGCGCGGTACTCGTCCCAGTCGGGGTGCTCGCCTGCGATGCTGCGGTAGTACTCGACGAAGTCGTCGAGCGCCTCGGGGAGGTCGAGGACTTCGGCGGTGCCGTCGACCTGGACGTAGGGGCCGTCCCAGTCGTCGGAGAGCACGCACATCGTGACGCGCGGGTCGCGGCGGGCGTTGCGGACTTTGGCGCGTTGCGGGTAGGTGGCCACGACGAGGCGGCCTTCGGTGTCGACGCCGCAGGAGACGGGGGAGACCTGCAGGCCGCCGGTGGAGCGGTGGGTGATGAGGACGCCGTGGTGGCGCGGTCGGAGGAACTCGAGCAGCTGCGGCCGGTCTGCGCGGTCGGCCGTGGCGATCTTCGGCATGATGTGCAGCATGGCACGGTTCACCTCGTTCGACGGCACGGAGCTCGCCTACCGGGAGGCCGGTGACGGCGCCGCGCTCGTGGTGCTGGCGGGCGGGCCGGGGCGGGCGTCGGAGTACCTGGGGACGCTGGGCGGGCTGGACGCGGCGCGGCGGCTGGTGGTGCTGGACAACCGGGGTACCGGTGGGTCCGGTGTGCCGGCGGATCCGTTCACCTACCGGCGGGACATGCTGGTGCGGGACGTGGAGATGTTGCGGCGCCATCTCGGGCTGGAGCGGGTGGACGTGCTCGGGCACTCCGCGGGGGCGGGGATCGCGATGGGGTACGCGGCGGATTTCCCCGGCCGGGTCGGGAAGCTGGTGCTGCTGACGCCGGCGTTGCGCAGTGTCGGGTTGTCGCCGGAGCAGAGCGACTGGGACACGTTCCTGGCTTCCCGTGCCGGTGAGCCGTGGTTCGCGGACGCGGTGGCGGCGCTGGAGCGCAACGCCGCCGGGGACGACTCGGTGGAGAACCGGGTGGCGGCGTCGCCGCTGCTGTACGGCCGCTGGGACGACCGCGCCCGGGAGCACGCGGCCGCGGAGTTGCGGCAGTGGAGCTACGAGGTCGCGTTGGGCTACAACGCCGAGGGTGCGTTCGTGCCGGGTGTGCTGCGGCGGGCGTTGACCGACTTCGACCACCCGGTGCTGGTGTACGCGTGCGGTGTGGACCCGATCTCGCCGGTGCGGCGGTGCCGGGAGCTGGCGGCGTTGTTCCCGGACGCGGCGTTGCACGTGCACGAGGGTGTGGGGCACTACCCGTGGGTGGAGGAGCCGGAGCGGGTGTCCGGTGCGATCGCGGAGTTCCTGGACGCCGGGGCGGTGGGCTAGAACACGGTGGCGGTGGCGACGCGGTCGCGGCCGTTGTTCTTGGCCCGGTAGAGGGCTTCGTCGGCGGCCAGCAGCAGCGGGCTGAGTTCGGTGGCGGTGTCGGGGAACACCGCGGCGCCCACGGACGCGGTCAGGCGTGAGATCACCTGGTCCTGGCCGAGGCGGTCGACGACGGCGATGTGCAGGCTCGCGATCTCGAACCGGACTCGTTCGGCGGTGGCGCGGACCTCGGCGGTGCTCACGCCGGGCAGCAGCACCGCGAACTCCTCGCCGCCGAAGCGGCCGACGAGGTCGTAGGAGCGCACGGAGTGCTTGAGGGCGTCCGCGACGGCGCGCAGGACCCGGTCGCCGGCGAGGTGGCCGTAGGTGTCGTTGATCAGTTTGAAGTGGTCGAGGTCGAGGATCAGCACGCCGACGGTGGAGACGAGGCGGCGGGCGCGGGCCAGTTCGCGTTCGGCGACGTCGTGCCAGAAGGTGGCGTCGACGAGGCCGGTCTTGGAGTCGGTGCGGGCGGCGACGCGGAACTGGGGCAGCAGCAGGCCCATGTGCAGGGCGAGGACGGTGACCGCGAGCACCGGGGTGAGCCAGGGCTTGGCGAGCATGATGATCGCGACCCCGGAGCCCAAGCCGACCGAGGCGAGGACGATCAGCACGTCGGAGGCGTTGCCCAGGGCGGTGCGGACGGGGTTGTGGCGGTTGGTCACGAAGATCGCGGTCACGACCAGCGCGTAGTTGATGAACCAGTACAGCAGTCCGGCCGTGACCAGTGCCAGCAGGCCCAGCGGGCCGTCGACGTCGACGGCCCGGCCGGGGAACAGGCTCAGGACGAGTTGGGCGGCGGCGCTGCCGAGCACGACCGATGCCGCGGAGAAGACCTTGCGGAACAGGACGGCCCGCCGTTTGTAGACCCGGAACCACGAGTGCGTGTAGCTGACGACGACCAGTGCCACGAGCAGGGGCATCGGCAGCACGAGCACGCCCGCGAACAGCCACACCGACTGCATGTGGGCGTGCGGTGAGCCTTCCGCGCCGATCTCGCGGATCCGTTCGATGCCGCGGGCCGCCTCCAGGTGCACTACGGCGGCACCGGCCAGAAGCAGGAAGTAGGGCCAGGTCAAGGACTCGAAAGGGGTACGTCGTGCGGTGGCGATCGTGACGAGGGTCGCTGCGGCGACGACCGTCACGACGTAGGCCAGCACCAAGGGTGGAAGCGACCATGTTTTCCACCGGCGCGGGTCGAGCCAAGGCACGCTGCCACCCCCACACCACCGTCCAGGAACCAACCACTGTAGCTACCGGGTAACTCAAAGTCGTGGCTCCATGTGGGGGACCTCACCGTGAGTAGTCCTCACTCATCGCAGCCCCGGTCATCACCGCAGTTCACACGCAACGAACACCCATAGGAGCAGCCATGATCAACCGTACCTCCGCTGCCGGCCGTCCTGTCCGTCCGACCGACTGGGTGCGCCCCACCGACTGGAACCGCCCGACCGACTGGGCGCGGCGCTGAGCCACCACACGACAGCCGCACCGCCTGCCGCGAGCACCCCGAGTGCTCCGGCGGCGGCGACCACCCGGTGCGCGGCGGTCGTTTCGGCGGCCAGCCCGGCCACCGCGACCCCGGTGCCCTGCGAGACCCGCAGGGCGGTGACGGCCAGTCCGAACGCCTGCCCGCGGGAGGCGTCCGGCACGGCCCGCACGAACCGGGTGTTGGCGACCAGGTGGTAGGCGCTGGCCGCGCCGGAGAGCGCGAACAGCGCGAGGCTGACCGCGAGGCCCGGCCGCAGTGCGGCCGGGACCAGCGCCGCGCACGCGGCGATCGCGAGCCACGGCATCAGCCGCAGCTGCAGGTCCTCGTCGAGCCGGGCGAGCAGCAGCATTCCCGCCGCGGCACCGGCGGCGTAGGCGCCGAAGATCAGGCCCACGCCGCCGGCTCCGGCTCCCAGGGCCGCCGCGTAGGGGACGGCGAGTGCTTCGCCGGCGATGTAGAACCCGGACACGCACGCCAGGGCGACCAGGGCCCGCAGCCGGTGGTCGTGCCACACGAGCCGGGCGCCGCCGACGAGGTCCGCGGGCCAGGCCCGCACGTGCGGGCGCCGCGGGGCGGGCCGCGGCCGCACGAACACCCCCACCAGCACGGCGGACGCGGCGAAGGTGGCCGCGTCGGCGAGGAGCACCCAGCCCGGGCCCAGCCACGCGACCAGGGCGCCGCCGGTGAGGAACCCGGCGACCTGCGCGGCCTGGGTGACCGTGCTCAGCACCGCCTGGCCCAGCGGGTAGCGGGCGTCGGGCAGGACCTGGGGCAGCAGCGCGGCCCGTGCCGCCCCGTGCGGTGCCCCGGCGAACTGCACCTGCACCAGCAGTGCCGCGAGCACCCACAACGGCACCCCCGGCACCGCCATCAGCACCAGCAGCGCCACCCGGAGCAGGTCGGCGGCGACCATGACCCGTGTGCGGGCGAACCGGTCGGCCAGGCCCGCCAGCACGGGCCCGCCGACCAGGTCGGGCAGGAACGTCAGCGCGTAGGTCAGGGCGGTCAGGCCGGTGCTGGCGGTGCGGTCGTAGACGTGCACCGTGAGCGCGACCCGTGCGAACTGGTCCCCGGCCACCGACACCACGTGCGCGGCGAACAGGGCGCGGAACTCGCGGTCCTGGGCGAGCGCGCGGTAGCCGGGCATGGACCCAGGATGGATCACCGGCCTGGCGGCGGCCAGAACGCACACCGGTGATCCCGGGGGAGGCCCGGCGTGCCGCGGCACCACCGGTTGCCCACATACCGACCGGTCGGTACCCTCCGAGTCGTGGGTGACACGACACTTCCGCCGCAACCGCTCGTCGACGCGCTGGTGTTCGACTGGGGCGGGGTCCTGACGGTCTCCGTGCCCGAGTTCGTCGGCGCCTGGCTGCACGCCGAGGCCATCGACCGCGAGGTCTACGGCCGCATCATGCGCGAGTGGATGAGCCGCGACGCGCTGCCCGGCAACCCCGTCTCCCGCCTGGAGACCGGCGAGCTGGGCGTGGCCGAGTTCGAACGGCTGCTCGCCGCCGAGCTCATCACCACCACCGGCGCGCGCATCGACGAGAACGGGCTGCTCAAGCGCATGTTCGGCGGCGCCACCCCGGACCCGGCGATGGTCGAGCTCGTCCGCGGGGCCCGTGCCGCCGGCCTGCACACCGCGCTGCTGTCCAACAGCTGGGGCGAGGGCTACCCGAAGGACCTGCTGGTCGAGCTGTTCGACACGGTCGTCATCTCCGGCCGCGTCGGCCTGCGCAAACCCGACGAGCGCATCTACCGGCACACCCTCGAGCAGATCGGCGTCGACGCCGGGCGCGCCGTGTTCTTCGACGACGCCCCGGTCAACGTCGACGCCGCCCGGTCCGTCGGCATGCACGCCTTCCGCCACACCGGCGCCGACAGCACCCGCACGAACCTCGCCACCCTCGGAGTGAACCTGTGACCGACCAACCCGGATCTGACCAGCCCGGAACCGATCTGCCCGGAACCGACCTGCCCGGCCTCGACCTGGACGCGCTGGCCGCACACCTGGGCACGGGCCCGCTGACCGGCGAGCTGTTCCGCGGTGGCCGCTCCAACCTCACCTACAGCGTCACCGACGGCACGCAGCGGTGGGTGCTGCGCCGCCCGCCGCTGGGGCACGTGCTCGCCACCGCCCACGACATGGCGCGGGAGTTCCGGGTCATCTCCGCGCTGGCCGGGACCGCCGTGCCCGTGCCACGCGCCTACCAGCTCGTCGAGGACGCCTCCGTCATCGGGGCGCCGTTCTACCTGATGGAGCAGATGCCCGGTGCCGCGCTGCGGGAGCGGTCGCAGTGCCCGTGGCTCACCCCCGCCATGGCGACGTCCCTGGCGCACCGGCTCGTCGACGTGCTCGCCGACCTGCACTCCGTCGACCCGGAGTCGGTGGGGCTGGGCGACTTCGGCCGCCCCGAGGGGTTCCTCGCCCGCCAGGTCACGCGGTGGGGCAAGCAGCTCGACGCCTCCCGCAGCCGCGACCTGCCCGGCATCGACGAGCTGCGCGACAAGCTCGCCGTCACCGTCCCCGCCTCGCCGCGCGCGACGATCATCCACGGCGACTACCGCCTCGACAACGCGCTCGTCACCCGCGACCCGCTCGACATCAGCGCCGTCCTGGACTGGGAGATGGCCACCCTCGGCGACCCGCTGGCCGACCTCGGCCTGCTCTACGTCTACTGGGCCGGCCTCGGCTCCGACAACGACCCCATCACCGGCGGCGTCACCTCGCTGCCGGGGTTCCCGTCAGCGGACGAGCTCGTCGCCCGCTACACCGCCCGCACCGGCACCGACACCTCCGATCTGGGCTGGTACGTCGCCTTCGGCTACTTCAAGCTCGCCGTCATCGTCGAGGGCATCCACTTCCGCTTCGCCAGCGGCAAGACCGTCGGCGCCGGCTTCGAGAAGCTCGGCGCGTTCACCGTCCCGCTCGTGCGGCAGGGACTCGCCGCCGCCCACAAGGAGCTCTGAGTCATGGACTTCGCCTACGACGCCAAGACCGAGGAACTGCGCACCCGGCTCCTCGCCTTCATGGACTCCCACGTCTACCCGGCCGAGGCCGTGCTCGAGCAGCAGCTGCACGACGCCGCCGACCCGTGGGAACGTCAGCCGATCCTCGCCGAGCTCAAGGCGCAGGCCCGCCGCCAGGGCCTGTGGAACCTGTTCCTGCCGGACGCGGAGCACGGCGGCGGCCTGACGAACCTGCAGTACGCGCCGCTGGCCGAGATCACCGGCCGCAGCCCGCACCTGGCCCCCGAAGCGCTCAACTGCGCCGCCCCGGACACCGGCAACATGGAAGTCCTCGCCATGTTCGGCACCGACGAGCAGAAGAAGCAGTGGCTGCAGCCCCTGCTCGACGGCGAGATCCGCTCCGCGTTCTGCATGACCGAACCCGACGTCGCCAGCTCCGACGCCACCAACATCGCCACCCGCATCGAACGCGACGGCGACGACTACGTCATCAACGGCCGCAAGTGGTGGTCCTCGGGCGCCATGAACCCCAACTGCGCCATCTTCATCGTCATGGGCAAGACCGACCCCGGCGCCGACCGCCACCGCCAGCAGTCGCAGATCCTCGTCCCCCGCGACACCCCCGGTGTCCGCGTCGAACGCGAGATGCGCGTCTTCGGCTACGGCGACCACGCCCACGGCGGCCACGCCGAGATCGTCTTCGACGACGTCCGCGTCCCCGCCTCCAACCTGATCGCGGGGGAGGGGGAGGGCTTCGCCATCGCCCAGGCGCGCCTCGGTCCCGGCCGCATCCACCACTGCATGCGCCTGATCGGCATGGCCGAACGCGCCCTCGAGCTGATGTGCCGCCGCGCCGTGTCCCGCGTCGCGTTCGGCAAGCCCATCGCCACCCAGGGCGTCGTGCAGGAGTGGATCGCCGAGGCCCGCGTCCGCATCGAACAGGCCCGGCTGCTCGTGCTCAAGACCGCGTGGCTCATGGACACCGTCGGCAACAAGGGCGCCCACACCGAGATCCAGGCCATCAAGATCGGCACCCCGCTGATGACCGAATGGGTCCTCGACAAGGCCATCCAGGCCCACGGCGCCGGCGGCGTCAGCCAGGACACCCCGCTCGCCGAACTGTGGGTCGCCGCCCGCACCCTGCGCCTGGCCGACGGGCCCGACGAGGTCCACCGCATGTCGCTGGCCAAGCGGGAGCTGAAGAAGTACCTCTAACCCCGGAACAGGCAGAACGGATGACCGTCCGGGTCGAGCAGGACCCGGACGTCGTCCTGCGGCTGCACCGCCGCCGGCACCGCCCCGCACGCCAGGGCGTGCGCGAGAGCCGCCTGCAGGTCGTCGACCTCGACGTCGAGGTGCTGCGTCGCCACCGGCTCACCGGGCCTGCCAGGCCACACCGGCCGCCGGAACTGCCGCTCCCGCTCCAGGTTCACCGTCATCCCGCCCGGTGTGCGGACCTGCGCCCAGTCGTCCTGCACCGCGGTCACCTCCCCGCCGAGCAGGCGCGCGTAGAACTCGGCGAGCACCTGTGGCTGGGACGAGCCGACCGTGACGGAGGTGAGGCGCACGGCCCCGACGCTAGCCGCCCGTCGCCTCGCGTGCCGCGAGCGCGGCGCGGCAGGCGTGCACGAAGTCCCAGAACACCTCGGTCGTCGTGTGCCGCCGGTCCGAGCGCGAGTTCTCCTCGAACATCGCCGTGCGCAGCGGGGTGGTCAGCTCCAGCTGCCCGCCCTGGCGCGACCGGGTGCGGTTGGCGATGTTGGCCCGGTCGTAGCCGCCCAGCACCGGGTGGTCCACCGCGTCGACGGTGTGGAAGCCCGCCCGCCGCAACCGGGTCAGCAGCTCCCGGCGCAGCCGGGCGTCGCGGCCGCCGACCAGCACCGCCCGGTCGTGGTCGCGCAGGCCCGCCGCCGCGGCCGTGCAGCCGTGCAGGCCCAGGGCGTGCGTGGCACCGGAGACCAGGGTGCGGGCCACGCGGTCGTCGCAGTGCGACGACGTCACGTGCAGCTCGTCGTTGGCCGCGGTGCGCAGGCCCTCGAACATCCAGTAGTCGTGCGTCTGGCCGATCGGCACGCGGGTGCCGGGGTGGAACCCCGCGATCGCGAGGCACAGTTCCGAGGTGCCGACCTCGATGCCGCCGCCGTGCGGGGCGAGGACGACGGACGGGGTGCGGGGGCGGTGCCGCTTGAAGCGGCGCCGGTAGTCCACCCGCTCCACCAGTCGGGGATCGGCGTAGAGGTCGGTGTTCGACGCGTAGACGTCTAGCGCCGCCCACTGGGGCTGGGGTCTCATGGCGGGCGGAAGCCTACCTGGCATCACCCGGTCGGCCGCCGCCCGCCAGGGGGATCAGGCGTCGATCTGCTTCGGCGTCTCGGCGGACGGGGTGATCGCGATGCGGCGGGGCTTCGCGCGTTCCGCGATCGGGATCCGCAGCGTCAGCACACCCGCCTCGTGCGTGGCGTCGATGTGCTCGGTGTCGAGGGTGTCGCCGAGGAACAGCTGCCGCGAGAACACGCCCAGCGGCCGTTCCGACACCTGCATCTCCACGTCCCGGCCGATCGGCCGGCGCTCCGCCTTGACCGTCAGCACGTTGCGTTCGACGTTGAGCTCGATCGCGTCCGGCGTGACGCCGGGCAGGTCGAAGCACACCACGAACTCGTCACCGTCGCGGTAGGCGTCCATCGGCATCGCCGTCGGCCGCGACCAGGTGCCCGCGCCACCGCCGAACGCCTGCTGGGTGAGCCGGTCCAGCTCGCGGAACGGGTCAGTGCGCATCAACATCTGACACCTCCAGTCATCTCGTAGGACTGTCAATGCGCTGCCCCACTGTTGTAACATGTCGTCGAAACGATGACAAGCCCCCAATGTCATCGGGAGGACGACATGACGAGTGACTACGAGACCGTGCGATCGGCGGCCGCCGACCCCGGCACCGCGACCGAGGTGCTGGCGGCGCTGATGCTGCTGCGGCAGCTGCGCGACGAACTGTCCGGCTGGGAACCCCAGCTCATCGAAGCGGCCCGTGCCCTGGGCACCAGCTGGGCCGACCTCGCCCCCGCCCTCGGCGTCGCCAGCCGCCAGGCCGCCGAGAAGCGGTACCTGCGCGTGCGGCGCACCGACGAGACCGGCACCGGCGACGAACGCGTCCAGGCCGAACGCGACCGCCGCGCCGGCGACCGGGCCGTCACCGCCTGGGCCCGCGACAACGCCGCGGCCCTGCGCGGACTGGCCGCCCAGGTCGGCCCGCACGACGCCGCCGTGCAGCAGGCGCTGGGCGGGCAGGACGCGGCGACCCTGCTCGGCCCCCTCGGCGACGCGGGCCCCGGACTGCGCGCCGCGAAACCCGGTCTCGCCGACCGGATCGCCGCGATCGGCGCCCACACCGACCAGCTGCGCGCCGACGCGCTACACCAGCGTCAGCGTCCCCGCTGAGGCGTCGAGCTCCGCGGTCGCGCCCAGCGGCAGCGACCACGACCCCGCGCAGTGCCCGAACCCGAACTCGCCCAGGACCGGCACCCCCAGCCCCGACAACCGGTCGTGCAGCACCGACGACACGTCACCGCAGCCCGTCCACGACCCCAGCACGATCCCCGACACCGGCTCGAACCAGCCCGCCCGCAGCAACTGCGTCAGCAACCGGTCCAGCCGGTAGGGCTCCTCGCCCACGTCCTCCAGCAACGCCACCGCGCCCTCGACCGGCCGGGCCCACCGCGGCCCGCCCACCGACGCCGCCAGCAACGCGCAGTTCCCGCCCGTGAGCACCCCGCGCGCCACCCCCGGCACCACCGGCACCCCCGAGGTCCACGACCGCACGCCCTCGAACAGCACCGCCCGCAGCCGCTGCTGCGCCACCGGGTCGTCCACGAAGTCCGACGTGCCCGGCATCGGCCCGAACACCGTCCGCTGACCCACCAGGTTCAGCTCCGCGTGCAGCACCGTCACGTCCGAGGAACCCACGAACACCCGCGGCGGCAGGTCCTTCCACGGCACCAGGTCCGTCATCCGCAGGCACCCGTACCCGCCGCGCACGCAGAACACCGCCGCCACGTCCGAGCACCAGCCCGACACGAACTCCGCCGCCCGCGCCTCGTCCGACCCGGCCAGGTAGGGCAGCGACCACGGCTCGACCACCGGCGCGGTGACCGTCAGCCCCCACGACCGCAGCACCGCCACCCCCGCCGCCAGCCGCGACGGCAGCGCCGGGCCCGCGGGCGACACCAGGGCGACCCGGTCTCCCGGGGACAGCAGGGTCACGACCGCGAGCTCACTCGAACAGCTCCAGCACCGGCACACCGGGCGGCTCGAACCCGAACACCTGGCCGTAGAACGACAGCTCCGCCTCGCGGAACCCGTGCTGCTCGCCCTCGAACGTCAGGTACGCGTGCGGGACACCCGAGCCCGCCAGGTCCGCGGCGAACCGGTCCGCCTGCTCCGGCGGGCAGATCTCGTCCTCCAGGCCCTGCAACAGCAGCACCGGACCCGACACCGACCGCGCCTTCGCCGACGGCGACCGCTCGGCATAGCGGTCCGCGGCCTCGGGCAGCGTGCCCACCAGGCCCTCGACGTAGCGCGACTCGAAGTCGTGGGTCTCGCCGCCCTGCGACGTCCAGCCCATCAGGTCCAGGATCGGGAACGCCACCATCGCGCACCGGTACACGTCCGTCGAGGTCAGCGACGCCGCCGACGTCCACCCGCCCGCCGAGCCGCCGCGGATCCCCAGCCGCGCCGGGTCCGCCGTGCCCTCCTTCGCGAGCTGCTGGGCCACGAACGCGCAGTCCTCCACGTCCACGACACCCCACTGCTCGCGCAGCCGCTCCCGGAACGCCCGCCCGTACCCGGTCGAGCCGCCGTAGTTGACCGCCACCACGCCGATGCCGCGGCTGGTCAGGTACGCGATGTCGGAGTCGAGCTTGGGCAGCGCACGGCCCGTGGGCCCGCCGTGCACGTGCACCACGTACGGCGGCAGCTCACCCTCGGGCGCCGCGAAGTCCGGGTTCGACGGCGGGTACACGTAGGCGGGGATCTCCCCGAACATCCGCTCCACCGGCACCGGCAGGTACGCGTCCTGCGGCGAGGACTCACCACCGGTCAGGTACGTCAGCTCCCCGTTGGACAGGTCCAGCCGCACCACCGCGAACTCGCTGGTCGGCCCCGCGGCACCGCAGACCACCACACCGTCGCGCACCGACAGCTCCGCCGCCCATGTCGGCAGGTCGGTCTGCACGTCGGTCACCGTCGCGCTGCGCTCGTCGAGCACTGCCAGGTGCCCCGACCGCACCACCAGGTACCGGCCCGGCGACAGGGTGGCGAACCAGCGGTTGCCCAGCCGCCACATCGGCCCGCCCAGCTCCTCGGCCACGGGTGCGAGGTTCACGCGCGTGCCGTCGGGCCGGACGCGGAACAGGTTCCACCAGCCGTCCGGGTCGGTCAGCGCCAGCAGCGAGTCGCCCTCCCACTCGAACTGGCACACCGCCTCGGTCCGCGACCCCGACACCACCCGGTGCCCGGGGGAACCCACGTCGGCGACGCACAGCTCGGAGCCGTCCCACGGCATCTGCGGGTGGTTCCAGCCGATCCAGGCGAGCTTCGTGCCGTCCGGGCTGACCTTCGGGCCCGTCATGAAGTGGTGCGACGCCCCCAGCACCCGGATCTCACCCGATGCGGTGATCGCCACCAGGTCGCGGCGCACGTCCGTGCGCGCGTCCCCGGTGATCGTCTCCCGCACGCACCACACCTCGCCGTCCGGACCCGCCGACAGGTCCGCGAACCGCACCCCGTGGTGGCGCTCCGGCTGCGGGGTCAGCGCCACCGGCTCCTGCTGCGGGGAGTCCGGGTCGAACACGTACACCCGCTGGTCGGACCAGTTCGTGAACGCCACCCGATCGCCGGCCAGCACCACGAACGGCCGGCCGCCGTACTCGTGCACCCGGTTGCGGGCGTTCCACGGCGCCGGCAGCACGTCCACCCCGTCGCGCACCAGAGCCACCCGGCCACCCTCGGCGGGCCTGCTCTCCGCCCACCACACCCGCTCACCGGCGAGCTCCGCCCACTGGAACCCACCCCCCGGCTTCGAGGTGTCGCCGGCGCTGATCGGCGAGGTCCACGTCCCGTACGAAGCGATCTTCACCACAACCCGACCCTATACGCGGAGTGTTTGGTGGGGGAGGACCTGCCGACGATCTCGCTGTGGCCTAGGGTCGTAGGTGCCATGGCTCGCGTCATTCACGTATTCCGCGCACCCGACCGGTTCATCGCAGGAACCGTCGGGCAGCCCGGCGACCGCACCTTCTACCTGCAGGCCTCCGAGCAGAGCAGGTTGATCAGCGTCGCCCTGGAAAAGCAACAGGTCCAGGTCCTCGCCGAGCGCATCGGCTCGCTGCTCGAGGAGGTGCACCGCCGCTTCGGCACCGACGTCCCCGAGGACGCCCCGCCCGACGACCTCGACACGCAACCCCTCGACGTGCCCGTCGAGGAGGAGTTCCGCGTCGGCACGATGGGCCTCGGCTGGGACGCCGAGTCCAAGGCCGTCGTCATCGAGCTCCTCGCGGTCTCCGAGGAGGAGGTCGACGAGGCCGTCGTGCTCGACGACACCGAGGAAGGCCCCGACGCCGTGCGGGTGTTCCTGTCCCCGGCCGCGGCCCGCGCCTTCGCCGAACGCGCCGACCGCGTCGTCAACGCCGGCCGCAAACCCTGCCCGCTGTGCGCCGAACCGCTCGACCCGGACGGCCACATCTGCCCGCGGCAGAACGGCTACCGCCGCACCGAGGAAGACTGACGTGGACACCGCCGCGGCCGTCGAGTTGCTCACTCGCGGCCGCATCGAGGTCGAGGGCCGCCTCGTCGACGCCTCCAACGCCACCCTGTTCTGCAAGATCTCCCTGGACGGCGTCGACGCCCAGTGCGTCTACAAGCCCGTGCGCGGCGAACGGCCCCTGTGGGACTTCCCCGACGGCACCCTCGCCGGCCGCGAGGTCGCCACCTACCTGCTCTCCGCCGCCGCGGGCTTCGGCGTCGTCCCGCCCACCGTGCTGCGCCCCGGCCCGTTCGGCACCGGCATGGTGCAGCTGTGGGTCGACACCCGCGAAGAGGACGAACTCGTCGACATCGTCGGCGTCGACGACGTCAAACTGGGCTGGATCCCCGTGTTCCACGCCCACGACCGCTTCGGCGAGCCCGCCGTGCTCGTGCACGCCGACCACCCGCGCATCGCGGTGATGTCCGCGTTCGACGTCGTCGTGAACAACGCCGACCGCAAGGGCGGCCACGTCCTGCACGCCCTCGACGGCGCCGTGCACGGCGTCGACCACGGCATCTGCCTGCACGCCGAACCCAAACTCCGCACCGTCCTGTGGGGCTGGGCCCGCGAACCCCTGCCCGAGCACGTCCTCGACCCGCTGCGCCGGCTCAGGTCGGTGCTGGACGGCGAACTGGGGGAGACGCTGCACGACCACCTGACCCGCGCCGAGGTCCGCGCCGTCGGCGAACGCCTCGACAAGCTCCTGGCCGCCGGGGTGTACCCGGAACCGTCGGGGGACTGGCCCGCGATCCCGTGGCCCGCGTTCTGAGCGGCGGCGTTCTGAGCGGCGGCCCCGCTGGTGCCCCGGTGGACGGCCACCGCCGCCCGGCGTGATCTACCCGCCCAAACCCCGGCCCGGTGACCGGGTCGCGATCGTGTCGCCCGCCTCCGGGGCCGCCGGTCTCTTCCCGCTCCCGCTCGAACTGGGCCTCGCCCGCCTGCGCGACGACTTCGGTCTCGTCCCGGTCGAGTACCCCGCCACCCGCGCACCGGCGGCGTCGCCGCAGCAACGGGCCGCCGACCTGCACGCCGCCTTCGCCGACCCCGCGATCAAGGCCGTCCTCGCCACGATCGGCGGCGACGACCAGATCACCGTCCTGCCGCACCTCGACGAGGACCTGATCCGGGCCCACCCCAAGCCGTTCTTCGGGCACAGCGACAACACCAACCTCGCCGTGTGGCTCGCCAACCGCGGCATCGTCGCCTTCTACGGCGGCAGCGTCATGGTCCACCTCGGCCGCCCCGGCGCCCTGCACCCCACCACCGCCGCCTCCCTGCGCGCCGCCCTGTTCACACCCGGCCCGCACGCCCTGCGCGAGAGCACCGCCTACGGCGACCGGGACCTGCCCTGGGACGACCCCGCCACCTTCACCGCCGAACCCGTCCTCACCCCGGCCGGCGGCTGGATCTGGCACCAGCTCCACACCGTCGCCGAGGGCCCGTCGTGGGGCGGCAACCTCGAGGTCCTGTCGTGGCTGATGATGGCCGGCCGTGAGATCCACGCACCCGACCACTACGACGGCACGGTGCTGTTCTTCGAGACCAGCGAGGAGATGCCCCCGGCCACCGAGGTCTACCGGATCCTGCGCAACACGGGCGAACGCGGCCTGCTCGCCCGGTTCGCCGCCGTGCTCGTCGGCCGCGCCAAAGCGTGGTCCTCCGCCCGCCGGGACACCGACCGCACCGCCTACACCGCCGCCCAGCGCGCCGCCGTACTGCGGGCGTTCGCCGAGTACGCCCCCGACACGATGATCGTCTTCGACGTCGACTTCGGCCACACCGACCCGCAGGTCGTCCTCCCCGTCGGCGGCACCATCAGCGTCGACGGACCCGCCCGCGCCATCACCGTCACCTACTGAGACGCAACGAAATCCAAGAAAAGTCGCCATCCTCGAACAACACCATTCCTGATTCGCTGTTCAGAATTCGGACATTGACGTGCGGATCATCGTTCCCCTATCTTTTGATCGGCATCTGACCTGCGGAAACATTCGAATTCGAATGCGGGCACGGGGGACATGACTTATTTCGAGCGGATCGTCGTGGTCGGCACGGCCGATCTCGGCGCGCAGGCGGCCGCCGCTCTCGCGCGACGATTCGGCCCGGTTCACCTG
>NZ_JBHXCW010000129.1:0-21999 GCF_042725365.1 Lentzea sp. NPDC060358
GCCGCGACTATCGCGGACGAGGCCAACGGGACAGGACCTAGCCGCGTTTGGTGCCGGTGACGTGGAACGGCGTGCCTTGCTGGCACGTCGTCATCGCACCGGGATCCGGCCGCCCGCTCACCTCCACCACGGCGCCGGCCACCGCGATCGCGGGGTCGGCGCCGAGCAGCAGGTAGGACGCGGTGTCCGTGGTGAGGATCAGGCACCCCGACTCGACGCCGCCGGACACCGTGCCGCGCACGGTCGTCGTCCCGGGCTCACCCGCCCGCGACGGCAGCGAGGTGGTCGGCACCGGCGAAGGCACCGCGCTGCTCGCAGCGCCGGGCGCGGAGGTGCTCGGCGGCGTCGCGGTCGAGACCTCCTGGGTGCGCGAGGAGGACACCTCGGCCGGGGGGACCTGGCCGCACGAAGCGAGCACCAGGCACAGCAACACCGCAGCCAACCCGCGCATCTCGCGTCACCTCCGATGGACCACCGCGACCGGGCAGGGCGCGTGGTGCAGCACAGCGTGGCTCACCGACCCCAGGATCGCACGCCGCACCGCCCCGCGGCCGTGGCTGCCGACCACGACCAGCGCCGCGCCGTCCGCCGCGTTCGACAACGCACGTGCGGGCGCGTCGAACGCCACCTCCTGCGCCACGTGCACCGACGGGTGACGGGCGGCGTGCGGGGCGAGCTGTTCTTCGAGGAGCTTCGCCAGGTCCGCGCGGACGTGGTCGACGTCGGGCTCGGGCAGTTCGGCCCAGCCGGCGTCGTTGAAGGCGTGGATCGCCAGCAGCTCACGGCCGTGGCGGGCGGCGAACTCGAAGGCGAACGCGATGGCGTCCGTCGAGGTGTCGGAACCGTCGACGCCGACGACCACCCGACCCTGCGCCGGGCCGGGCCGGGTGACGACGACCGGGCGGCCGGCGATCGCCACCAGCTCGATCGAGGTGGAACCGAGGACCATCTCGGCGATGCCGGTGCGGCCGGACGAGCCGAGCACCAGCAGGTCGCCGGGTTCCTCGGCGAGCACGTCGGCCGGGCGGCCCAGGCGGACGTGCGTCGTGACGCCCAGGTCCGGGAACCGCTGCCGCAGCTCGGCGGACAGCTCGGCCAGGTGGTCCTCGGCCGCGTGGGACATCGTCTCCTCGGTGACGAACTCCGGCACCGGCGCGGACATCGGCGTGAACACGGGTTCGGGCAACGGCCTGCGGACGGCCTGCACGACCACGAGGTCCGCGCCGGAGCGCGAGGCCTCCTCCGCGCTCCACAGCACGGCGCGCCTGGCCTGGTCGGATCCGTCGAACCCCGCGACGATGGCGGACATGGAACCACCTCCGGCCGGGGAGTACCCGGCCGGAGGTGGCCTCAAATGTGATCTAGCGGATGACGAACTGCGAACCCGGCTCGATGGTGATGTCGCCGTCGCGCGAGTTGGTGATCGTCACGTTCGTCAGCTTCGCCGAGCCGCGGGCCTGGGCCATCGCGAGGATGCCCGAGCCGTTGTTCGACCTGTCGATGCTGACGTTGGTGATCTGCACGTCCGGCATGCCGCTGCCGCCGCCCTTGAACTGGATGCCGTCGTAGGTGGAGTCCAGGATCTCGGTGTCGCGGATGACGACGCCGGGGATGGGCAGGTTCTGCGAGAACAGCGTGATGGCGCCGAACTCCTGCGCCTCACCCCAGAACGCGCCGCCCGTGCGGTAGAGGGCGTTGTTGGCCAGCAACGTGGTCCCGCCGAACGGCAGCGGGTCGTGGTCGGTGGCCAGCATGATGCCGGGGTAGTTGGCCGTGTCGGAGACGATGTTGTTCTCCGCGCGGTTGTTCGCGCCGCCGTAGATCGCGATCCCGTTGGCGCGCCAGGGGAGCGCGATCGTGTTGTTGGTGAACGCGTTGCCACTGCCCAGGTCGGTGTTCGGGTCCTTCACGTACTTCGACGCCCACACCGCCAGCGCGTCGTCGCCCGTGGTGCGGAACGACGAGTTGTGGACGGTGGAGTTGCGGGTGCCGTTGGTGAAGTTGATGCCGTCGGCGTAGGTGTCGCGGATGCGCATGCCGGTGAACTGCAGGCCGTCGCCCGGATTCCAGCGGTCGGGCAGGTTCGCGTAGTCGCGGCCGACCCAGACGCCCACGTTGGCGTGCTCGATCCACACGTTGGAGATCTTGGTGTTCTTGCCGAACCGGCCGTTGAGGCCGACGCCGCCCTCGGCGTTGCCGTCACCGCCGCGGATCCGGCCGGAACCGAAGATCGCGATGTCGGAGATCTGCGTGTTGTCGTCGACGTCGAACCCGAAGTTGCCCTCGTGCGGGTGGTTGATCGTGCCCGCGTCCTGCGGCTGGGTCAGGGAGAACAGCTGCGAGCGCCACATGCCGGCGCCGCGGATCGTGACGTTGCGGATGCCGACCTGGTTGTAGCCGCCGGAGCCGAACTGGGTCAGGATCTTCTTCTCCTGGCGGAAGCGGCCCTCCGGAATCCAGACGCAGGGGATCTCCCCGTTCTGGTCGGCGGTGACGGCGCGCTGGATCGCGTCCGCGTCATCGGTCTGGTCGTTCGCGGTGGCACCGTACTGCGTGATCGAGACGCAGTCCGCGGGCTTGGACGCGGCGGGCGCGACCTGTTCGAGGTCGATCAGGTCGATCACGTAGAACTGGGCGGTGTCGCCGGAATCGCGCTGCAGCTTGAACTTCGTCCCTGCGGGGTAGGAGTTCGCGAGCAGCTGGGAGGTCTCGTCGAACAGCCTGCGGGCGTCGCCGCCCGGCCGGTTCGTGAGGCCCTCGGGGTCGTCGGTCGTGCCGTAGAGCCAGCTGTGCCGCGACGACAGCGTCAGCTTCTGCACGAACTGGTCGTTCGCGTAGAGGCTGATCGTCGCCTCCTGGCCGCCACCGGACGCGGCGTCCGGGATGGAGTTGCGCACGACGATCGAGTTCGTGCTCACGGTCGAGGTGATCTCCACGAACTGGCCCTGCGCGTCGAGCCGCACCGACTTGCGGCCGCTCGACTCGCTGCCGAAGTTGGTGTGCCCGAACGTGCGCTCGGCGTCCGCCTGCACCAGCGTGCCCTGGTAGCGGCCCGATTCCGCCTCGTAGCTGGTGAACGGCACGGCCGCGCCGCGTCCGACCACGACGGACTGGGTGGCGGTGTTGTTGTTCTCGTTGGTCTCCGCGACCTGGTTCGTCGCGTCGGCGGTCGCGGTGGCCGTGGCGCCGCCGGTGGTGGCGGTCCAGGTGCCGACGCTGACGGTCGCGGTCTGGCCGGCGTTGATCGCGGCGGTGTTCGCGTTGAGCGTGCTGCCGCCAACGGTCACGCGGGTCACCGACGCGCCCGCCGCGGACGTGCCGCGGTTGGTGACCTGCACGGCGAACGTCACCTGCTGGCCGGCCGCCGGGGACGACGGGTTCGGCGTGACGCCGGTGATCTGCAGGTCCGGTCCCGGTGCCTGGCCGACGACCAGGGGGGAACCGGAGGTGAAGGTGTTGTTGCCCTCGTTGGTCTCCGCGACCTGGTTGGCCGGGTCGACGGTGGCCGAGGCCGCGTACGACCCCGCACCCCGCCGGCCTGCGCTGACGGTGACGGTGGTCGTGGCACCCGCGGCCAGCGCGCCGACCGTCGCGGTGCCCGCGGTGGTGCCGCCCAGGGCGACGTTCAGGGTCGTCGCCCCGGAAGCGACCGAGCCGCCGTTGCGCACGGTGGCGGAGAGGCTGATCGAGTCGGCCTCGCTGGGGCTCGCGGGCGACCACGTCAGGTTCGTGACGGTGAGGTCGGGTGCCGGTGCGGAGGCGCCGAACACCTGGAACTCGGCGACCTGGCCGCCGGGCGCGCCGGTGTTCGAGTAGAAGTGCAGCCGCACGTCCGACGCCCGCCCGCTCACCGAGACGGTGACCGTGTTGCCGGTGGCCGGGTCGAACCGGTAGTCCGCCCGTGCTTTCAGGGTCGCGAACGCACTCGCGCTCGCTTCCCGCCCCAGCACCTCGAAGTTCTGCGTGCGCGCGCCCCACGCCGAGTCGGGGTTGAGCTTCACGACGACGGACGTGATGTCCGCGTTCGAGCCGAGCTTCGCGGTCAGGTGGCCGGGCAGGCCGTTGGACTCCCAGTACGAGCCGGCGTTGCCGTCGACCGCGTTGGCGGCCGCGAAGTCGTGCACGTGCCCGGACTCCTCGACCGGCTTGCCCGCCGCGAGGTTGTCGCCGGTGGGCGGCGGGTCGACGGACCCGGACTCGCCGTGCACCTCGAACTCGCCGAGCTGCGCGGCCTGCCAGCCCGAGTTCGCGGTGACGGTGACGCGCACGTACCGGGCGCTGGTCGCGGCGAAGTCCAGCGTCACCGTGTTGCCCGAGCCGGGCGCGAACACCCGTGCCGCGGACCCGGCGAGGTCGCTGAACTGCGACCCGTTCGCACTCCCTTGCACGGCAAGCGTTTGCGTGCGCTGCTCCCAGTTCGCGGGCAGGCGCAGCACGATTTTGCTGACGCTCCTCGCGGCACCGAGGTCGGCCTGCAGCCACTGCGGGAACACGCCGTTCGCGCTCTCCCAGTAGCTGCCCTGGTTGCCGTCACCGGCGTTGGCGGCCCCGTACGGGCCGTTGCTGCTCGACGCGGTCAGGGTCGCGGACAGGCGAGCGACCGCTGCTCCTGCCGTGGGTGTCAATCCGAACAGTGCGAGGGCGCTGACGACCGCAGCGCTCACCGCACGCTTCAACAGCGTGGATTTCATGGAATCGTCCTTCGCGGCAGGGAGATCAGTTGATGGTGATCTTGAAGGTGGACGTCGTGTTCCTGACGTCCTGGACGTTGTTGCTGAACCTCAGGCCGGTGAAGGTGACCTCGCCGACCGGCGGGCCCTGGTTCGGTTCGGGCATCTCGTTGGCCCAGATGCCGAAGCCGGACTTGGCGTCGAACGCGTCACCGCTCTTGCGCGCGCCCGAGATGCTCACGTTGGACAGCACGGTGTCCTGGAAGGGGTTCTCGGCCGCGCCGTTGTACTTGGTCTGGAACATGATCCCGCTGTAGGTCGGGTCGACGATCTCGACATCGCTCACCCGGATGCCCGTGTACTTCTTGGAGGCGGAGAACATCCAGATCGCGCCGAACGTCTGCGCGCCCCAGAAGTGGCCGCCGGAGCGCACGAGGGTGAGGCCGCTGAACGTCGTCGGCTCGGGCCCGAAGTCCTCCATCGGGTAGCCGAAGTCGAGCGAGCTGATCGTCACGGCGGAGTAGGTGAGCGTGTCCGCGACGTAGATGTTGCGGAACGTGTTGTTCTTGCCGCCGTAGACCGCGAGACCGGCCGCGCGCCACGGGGTCGTGACGCTCAGGTTCTCGAAGACGTTGTTCTGCTGGCCGGTTCCGCCGTTGTCGGTGGCGGCGAACAGCGCGAACGCGTCGTCGCCGGTCGAGCGGGCCTCGATGTTGCAGACCCGGTTGCCCGACGAGCCGTTGGTCATGTTGAGGCCGTCGGCGTACATGTCGCGGATGCGGCTGTCGCGGATGACGTTGTTGTCGACGTTGTTGCCCCAGAACAGGCACATCATGTGCTCGACCCAGATGTTCTCGATGGTCATGTTCTGGACGCCGGCGAAGTCGAACACCTTGCCCGGCCCGTCGTTGCGCTGCGTGTAGTTGCCGAACACGGCGAACCCGCTGAACGTCGACCCGCTCGCGGACGACTGCGCGGAGAAGCCGATGTCGGTGTTCTCCTGCGTCGGCGGGGCCTGGAACCGGGTGAACCAGGGACCGGCGCCGACCACCTTGATCGCCTTGCCGAAGACCTGGAACTTCTGCTGCGTCTGGTAGGTGCCCGCGGGCAGGTAGACGCCCGTCAGGCTGCCCGTGGTGTCCATGCGGACGCGGTCGAGCGCGTTCTGCACGTCCTGGTGGGTGAACCCGGCGGGCACGGCGTACTTCGCCGCGTCGGGGTTGCCGGCGGCCGCCACCTGTTCGAAGTTCACGAAGTCGATCGCGTAGTTCGTGGTGTTGGCCGCGTCCTTCTGCAGCTTGATCTTCGTGCCCGCCGGGAACGTCTGGTTGAGCAGCACGTTCGCCTCGTCGTAGATGTGACGCGGCCCGCCCGACCCCGGCGAGTTGTTCGGGGACGCCTCGTTGCCGTAGAGCCACATGTACTTGGACGTCAGGTCGATGGCCTTGTGGAACTGGCCGTTGACGTAGACGTTGAGGGTGTTCGTGATGCCGCCGCCCCCGGAGCTGTCCGGGATGGAGAACCGGGTGACGAGGGTGTTGGTGGGACCGGAGGTCGTGAACTCGACCGACTGGCCGGTGGCGTTCAGCGTGACGGCACGGCGGCCGGACGCCTCACCGGCGAGGTCGCCGATCGTCCTGTTCGGAGCGAGCACCTGCGCGCCACCGCCGACGGCCGCGTCCTCGGCTTCTACGTGCTGCCACGGGACGCTGGCGCCGCGGCCGATGAACAGCGACTGCTCGCTGGTGTTGTTGCCCTGCTTGGCGGGGATCTCGTTGCCGTCGGCGGCGATCGTGGTGCGGACGGTGTAGCGGCCGTTGGCGGCGGTCCACGTGCCGAGGGTGACAGCGGCGGTCGTGGCACCGGCGTTGATGGTGCCGGTGTGGCTGCCGGTGAGCGTGCGGACGGCCTGGCCGCTGCTGTTCAAGACTGTGACCGTGATGCCGTGGGCGCCGGACGCGCTGTTGCTGCTGCCCTGGTTCTTGATCGCGACGCTGAACGTGGTGGTCTGGCCGTTGCCCGGGTTGCTGGGTGCCCAGGACGGCACCGCGACGAGGTCGGAGCTCGGCACCGGCGTCACGACGAGCCGGTCCGGGTGGACGCGGGCGTTGTTGGCCTCGTTCTGCTCCGCGACCTTCTTGGTCTCGTCGACCTTCGCCGTGTACTCGTAGGAGCCTTCCGGCCTGGCGGCGATCGTCGTGCCGACGTTCGCCTGCGCACCGGCGGCGAGCGCGCCGACCTGGGCGGTGCCGACAGCGGTGGTGCCGAGGAAGAACGTCACGTCGGTGGCCGCCGACGCGGTGGTCCCGGCGTTGCGGACGGTGGCGTTCAGCGTGATCGGGTCGGTCTCGACCGGGCTCGCGGGCGTGATCGACGTGCCGGTGACGGTGAGGTCGGGGTTCGGGGCAGGGGTGCCGAACACCTGGATCTCCGCCACCTGGGCGCCGGGCGCGCCGGTGTTGGCCGTGAAACGCAGCTGCACGTCGGCGACGCGGCCGCCGGCGTTGATCGTGACGCTGTTGCCGCTCGCCGGGTCGAAGCGGTAGTCGCGGCCGGCGACGAGGCTCGTGAACCCGGTGGCGTTCTGCTCGCGGCCGAGGACCTCGACGTTCTGCGTGCGGGCACCCCACGCCGTGTCCGGGTTGAGCTTGATCGTGACGGAGCCGACGTCGGCGTTCGATCCCAGTTGGACGGTCAGCGTGCCGGGGAAGCCGCTGGACTCCCAGTAGGTGTTCACGGTGCCGTCGTTGGCGTTGGCGGCGACGAAGTCGTGCACGGTGGTGTTCGCCGTGACGGGCTTGCCCTGGGCCAGGTTCGTGCCGGTGGCGCCTTCGCGCGTGACGGTGTTGCTGGCGGGGGACTGGTTGCCGGCCGCGTCCTTCGCGATCACGTGGTAGGTGACGCGCAGCCCGTCGGGCTGGCTGTCGGTGTAGGTGGTGCCGGTGACGGTCGTGCGGAGGCTGCCGTTGGCGTAGACGTCGTAGGCGGTGACGCCGACGTTGTCGCTGCCGGCGTTCCAGGTCAGCCGGATCTGCCCGGACTGCGGCTGGGTGAGGGCGAGGTTCTGCGGCGCCGACGGGGCCTGCGTGTCACCGCCCGCCGGGCCCTGGACCTCGAACTCGCTGAGCTGCCCGGCGGGCCAGCGGGTGTTGGCGGTGATCCTGACCCGCACGTACCGCGTGGTGGCCGCGGTGAAGTCGACGGTGACGGTGTTGCCGGTCGAGGGGGTGAAGTCGTACCCCTTGCCGGTCACCAGATCGCTGAAGGTGCTGCCGTCCGTGCTGCCCTGGACGGCGAGGGTCTGCGTGCGGGCGCCCCAGCCGTTCGGCAGCTTCAGCACGACCCGGTCGGCCTTGACGGCGGCACCCAGGTCGGCCTGGACCCACTGCGGGAAGGCGTTGTTCGCGCTCTCCCAGTACGTGCCCTGGTCGCCGTCCCCGGCGTTGCCGGGCCCGTAGCCCTGGTTGGTGCTGCTGGAGCTGTAGGTGGCCGGGAGCCGCGTGCCGGCGGCGGCCTCGCGCACCTCGAGCCTGCCGGTGGTCCCGGTGGCGCGGACGTGCTTCACCAGCGTCGGATCGACCTCGAAGGTGACCTTGCCGCCGCGGAGCTCGTGCGGTCGTTCCGCGACCAGCGTCGACCACCCCCTGCCGTCGAGGCTGGTCTGGACGGCGAACGTCTCGGTGCCGTTCTCCTGGGCGGTCAGCGTGACCCGGTCGATGCGGGTCTGCTCGTGCAGGTCGAGCCGGGCGGGTGCGGCCTGCGCGGCGGGGACGAGCGTCAGGGTGGCCGCGGCCGTGATCACGGCGGTCAGCGGGGCTAGCAGGGAGCGAGCGCGTGTCGTCGGTGACATGGCGTGCTTGGCCCTTCTCGGTGGGGGCGCGAGGGGGTGTGGCGCGCCTCACCGTAGAAGTGACGAGCAGATTGCCGCAATATCTCGACGTGATTGCGCAAATTTGCGACATCCGCCTCTGAACAGGAAAGACGTGCGCGCCTTCGGGTGCCCGGACGGCTCCGCTGCGTGCACAGTGCCGACCACCAGCGGCGGGTGGGATGCGGCTTCGTCCGGTTCGCGACCGAACGTTCGGCGGAAATTGGGTCCGCGCCGACGAGCGGGCTTGCACCGGCTTGCGGACGCGGTGCTCGGTCGTTGCGCCTGCTTGCGCAAGTCTCACAACCGGGCGAACAACCCTCTGGCTCGGTTCAGCAGATCCAGCCTGTGCGCACGCTTGCGGATCGAGTGCCCCTCGCCCGGGTAGACCACGAGCTCGGAGTGCGCGACGGCCGCGTGCAGGAGTTCGGCTTGCTGCACCGGCACGTTGGTGTCGTCGGCGCCGTGCACGATCAACATCGGCGTGGTGATCCGGCCGGCGAAGGTGAGCGGGCTGTGCGCCGGGCTGTCCCCGAGCGCCGCCTCGAACGCACCCCACTCGCCCTTCTCGGCCTGCCGCGGCCAGTCGGAGATCCCCGCCCCGACGAACGCGGCCTTGAACCTGTCGGTCCGCGTCGTCGCCCACGCCGCCATGAACCCGCCGTGACTCCACCCCGAAATGCCGAGCCGCGCGCCGTCGGCGACCCCCTGAGCGACCAGCAGGTCGATGCCGGTCTCGATGTCGTGCCACTCCTGCTGCCCGACCCGGTGCTCGACCGCGGCGGCGAACGCGTGGCCGCGCCCCAGGCTCCCGCGCGGGTTGGGCAGGAAGGCCGCGATGCCCTGGTGCGCGAGCCACTGGGCCGACGGCACCCAGTGCAGCTGCAGGTCGTCGGCCCAGCGGTCGTACGGGCCCCCGTGGACCAGGGTCACCAGCGGGAACGGGCCCTGGTCCCTCGTCCTGCCCGGCGGCAGGACCAGCAGCGCGTCGATGTCGAGTCCGTCCGCCGCCCGGTAGCGGAGGCGTTCCTGGGTGCCCCACCGGACGCCTTCGGGAGCGCGGTGCTCGTGGGGGCGGTGCGAGCCGGTGACCCGCCCGAGGAACCGGGTGTGAGCGGGCCCGCCGGTTGTGCTGTGTTCGAGGCGGTGGAACTCGGTGTCCAGCCCGGACGCGACGACCACGACCGGCGCGTGCCCGTCGTGCTGCACGAGTTCGGTGGGGCAGGCGGGCATTCCCGCGGTGAGGTTGCGGTGGCGCTGGTCGAAGAGGGCGTTGCCGCCCTGCAGGTGCGGCGGGGTCAGGGCGAGGTAGACGATCTCGTCGCCCCACCACACCGGGTTGCCCGCGTCGGCCGGCGTCGGGCCGAGGTCGGTGACCGTGCCGCCGGGGTGGACGACGTGCAGGGCCGGGTGCAGCAGGCCGGGGTCGATCTTCGCGCTGGACCAGCTGATCACGGCGAGCCGGCCGTCGGGGTGCCCGGCCGTCTCGGCGACGTGCCGGCCCGGGATGTGGATGCCGCCTCGGGCGCGCGCGTCGTCCGGGGGCGGTGGCGGGCGGTGGTCGACGGCCATCTCGTCGGTCAGCTCCCGCACCGCGCCTCCTCGGCCGTCGCCGCGCATCCCGCCTCGTGCTGCTGTCGACCACCCGTGCCGCCGTGTGCCCGACTAGCGGAGGAGGTACGCGTCCACGATGATCTGCTCCACCGTCTGCCCGTCACCGGAGGCCTTGGCCCGCAACGAGACCGACTTGGCCTCGCGCGGGTGGGCGAGCAGGACGCGGTTGTGCGTGAGCTGGGTGCGGCGCCACGTCTTGCCGCTGTCGTAGGACACCTCGACGGAGGTGACCCGAACCGAACCCGTCTGGGACTGGGTCGAGATCGGCACGCCCAGCAGCTGGCCCGCGCGGCCGTAGCCGTCGTCGTCCAGCTGCGGGGCGAAGCGGATCACCGACAGCGGCAGCGCGGTCTGCTTCGCCGTGGTGTCGCTGCGGAACGTCCACACGCCCGACACCTCGCGGCTCAGCGGGGTGGCGCGGGTCGCGGCGGCCTCCAGGCGGTAGGTGGCGGCGCCCGGTGCGACGTCGGCCAGGGCCCAGCCCGGATCGGGTGAGTCGACCAGCTTCTCGCCGTCGCGGTACAGGGTGGTCCTGGCCCCGGTGACCGGGCCGTAGCCGGCGTTGCCCGCGTTGTCGCCGTACAGGGGGACGGTGATGCGCATGAAGTCGCCCGTGCGGAACGAGTGCGGGACGCCGCGCGTCTCGGGCAGGGCCGGGCCGAACACGGCGCGGTTGAACTGCTCCACGTACGAGCAGCCGGGCTTGTAGTGCTTCAGCGGGCCTTCGAGGGCGCCGATGTTGCCCGTCGCGTCGAAGAGGTTGAAGCGGCGTGACCAGTCGCCGCCCTCGCCGCCGTAGTGCTCGGTGCGCGGGCCCGGCCGCAGGGTGTCGAGCGAGCCCCAGCCCCAGTCGGCCCTGCCCGCGGGGGCGGAGGTGTGACCGATGGACGCGGTCTGGCCCTCCTTCAACGGCGGCATGTCCACGCGCACGGTCGCGAGGTCCTCCGCCGCGACCGTCCTGGTGAGACCGGTCGGCGCCGCGCCCTTCTCGTACCAGGCGAGGCCGTAGAAGTCGGGCCCCGCGTTCCAGAACGTCGCGGTCTTGCCGGTCACCTCGGGGGAGTCCGGGCCGATGCTCGCGACGCCCAGGTGGCCGACCGCGCCGCCGACCGAGAAGTTGCTCACCGTGTAGCTCGCGCCGTCGACGACCCGCTCGAAACCGGTCTGCAGCAACGACAGCTGCGCGGCCACCGGCAGCGTCACCTCCACCGGCCCGGCCTGGCGGGCGTCCAGCGTGATCGTGGTGGCACCGGTGATCGTCAGGTTCGGGTAGTTGATGACGTCGTGGGTGTAGGTGCTGCCCGACGACAGCACACTGCCCGACAGGACGTAACGGCCCTTCGCGAGACGAGCGACGCCCGTCGTGCTGTCCGGCCACACGCGGGCGCCCGTGCCGACGTCGATCAGGAACGCGAACGTCGAGCCCGCCTTCGCACCGGACCTGTCCAGACCGGTGATCGTGACGTCGTAGCTCTCCGGCTCCAGGTCGACGACCACGGCGGTGCGCAGTCCGCCGGCGACGATCGCGCCGCCGACGACACCGCCGCCGGGCTGCCGGGCCACGTCCGCGGTGACCGTGGCGGTCGCGGTGCCGTGCGCGGGCACGGTGAGCTTGGCCGGCGACACGCCGAACACGCTGCCGTTCGTCTCGGCAGTGAGGTCGAGCGTGACCGGCTCGGAGCCCGCGTTGGAGTAGGTGATCTCCTGCGACAGCACGGGTTCACCGGTGTGCGGCCACCGGTGCGCGCCGAAGCTGATGTTCGTCGGGCTGGCGGTGACGTCCTGGGCGATGACCTTGGCGACGTCCACGCGGCCGGAGCCCTGCTCGAACGGCGTCAGCCGCGCGTTCGGCGTGGTGCTGCCGGCGAGCCGGGCCTTCAGCTCGGCGCCGGTGAGCCCGGGGTGCTGCTGGCGCAGGAGCGCCGCCGCGCCCGCGACGTGCGGGGTGGCCATCGAGGTGCCGTCGAGCGAGGTGTAGCCGTCGGCGACCGGCGGGCCGATCCTGCCGTCGGAGTGCCGGGCGGCGACGATGCCCACGCCCGGCGCGGTGAGGTCGGGCTTGAGCGTGCCCGCGAGGGTCGGACCGCGGCTCGAGAACTCGGCGATCCGCTCGTCGTGGTCGACGGCGCCGACGGTCAGGGCCGCGTCGGCGGTGCCGGGGGAGCCGATGGTCGTGCTCGCGGGACCGGAGTTGCCGGCCGCGATCACGAACAGCGTGCCCTTCTCGGCGCTGATGCGGTTGACGGCCTCCTCGAGCGGGTCGATCTCAGGGGTGTCGTAGCCGCCGAGGCTCATGTTGATGATCTGGGCGCCCTGCTCGACCGCCCACTCCATGCCCGCGATGATGCCGCTGTCCTGGCCGGAGCCGTTGTCGCCCAGCACCTTCACGTCGAGGATGCTCGCGTCCGGCGCGACGCCGCGGTACTTGCCGCCGCTCTTCGCGCCGGTGCCCGCGATGGTCGACGCGACGTGCGTGCCGTGGCCGTGGTGGTCGCCCGAGTCCGGTGACGTAGTGAAGTTCCGCTCGCCGATCTCGCGGTCGGCGAGGTCCGGGTGGGTGTCGTCGACGCCGGTGTCGAGCACGGCGACCGTGGTGCCCTTGCCGGTGAAGCCCGCGGCGTGGGCGGCGGGGGCGTTGATCTGCGGGACGCTGCGGTCGAGGCTCGCCCGGCGCCGGGCGTCGAGCCAGACCTTCTTGATGCCGGACTGCCCCAGCGCCGACATGCTGCCCGCCGCCATGCCGGCAACCGGTGTCTTCGCCGCGTCGAACGCCACGCCGTTGATGCTCGGCAACTGCAGGCCGGTGCTGGAGGCGCGGGCGGTGCCCTCCGGGTAGGTGACGATCACGGGCAGGGCGCCGTCGTAGCCGGCGAGCTCGGTGACGTCGAAGAGGCGTTCGTCGAGGCGGCCGTCCGCGATGAGCGGCAGGGCGTCGTTCGGCACGACGTACTCGTGGCCCTGCGTGCTGTAGGTCGTGAACACGACCTGCTCACGGCCGGGCGCGGGCTTCACGGCGCGCTGCCCGGTGAGCACCTGGTCGCCGGTGATCAGCGTGACCACCGGTGCGGAAGCCGGTCTCGGCGGAGTGGCTTGGGCCTGGCCGGCGGTGAGCAGGGCACCGGCCAGCACGACGACTCCGAGTAGGCGCACCCGGTCCTCCACAGGTCTATGAGAGCGTTCTCACGGACCGTAGCGAGGTGCTCAGACGGGTGACAAGGTCTACACCAATTTCCGGTACGATCTACTCTTTCCGCCATGACGGGCCTGCGTGAACGCAAGAAGGCGGCGACCAGGGAAGCGCTGGGTGACGCCGCCTGGAGCCTCTGCGTCGAACGCGGCCTGGACGGGGTCACGGT
This sequence comes from Lentzea sp. NPDC060358, assembly GCF_042725365.1. Taxonomy (NCBI): domain Bacteria; kingdom Bacillati; phylum Actinomycetota; class Actinomycetes; order Pseudonocardiales; family Pseudonocardiaceae; genus Lentzea; species Lentzea sp. NPDC060358. Next base: position 13,509 of record NZ_JBHXCW010000129.1, read on the forward strand.
CGAGCAGATCGCGCGGGCGGCCGGGGTGTCGCTGCGGACGTTCTTCAACTACTTCTCGTCCAAAGAGGAGGCTGTCGTCGCCGGCGACACGGTGACGGCGCTCGCGTTCGTGCGGGAGTTCGCCGCGCGGCCCCCCGACGAACCGGTGCTCGTGGCGTTGAAGGCGACCCTGCAGACGATCTACCCGCGCTACGTCGACTTCGACCGGCTCCGCCAGCTGCGCGAACTGCGCCAGCACCCGGCACTGCTGCCGCACGTCTTCGCCGCCTACTCCGCCCGCGAGCAGGCGCTGACCGCGGCGATCGCGCACCGGTGCGGCGCCGACCCGCTCGAAGACCCCTACCCGGCGGTGGCGGCGTCGAGCTTCCTCGCCTCGATGCGCGCCGTCGTGCACTGGTGGCTCAACACGCCGGGGGCGTCCGAGAAGTACACCGCCACCGAGCTGGTCGGCCGGATGATCGACCAGCTCGGCGAGGGCTTCACCCGCTAACGGCGGTCACCAGGTGACCGGGAGCTTGTGCACGCCGTAGATCGACATGTCGGTCCGCAGCGGCACCTCCTCCGCGGGCACGGCGAGCCGCAGGTCCGGGAACCGGCGCAGCAGCTCGGTGAAGCCGACGGTCATCTCGACGCGCGCCAGCTGCTGGCCCAGGCACTGGTGGATGCCGTGCCCGAACGCCACGTGGTGCCCGCGCGGCCGGTCGACCAGCAGCTCGTGCGGGTCCTCGTACTGCGCCTGGTCGCGGTTGACCGCCGGCACCGACACCACGACCGTCTCGCCGGCGCGGATCGTGGCGCCGCCGATCACGACGTCCTCCTTCGCGTGCCGTGCGACCCCCATGCTGATGATCGACAGGTAGCGCAGCAGCTCCTCGACCGCGTTCTCGGTCAGCTCGGGGTTGTCCCGCAGCTTCGCGAACTCGCCGGGGTGCTCCAGCAACGCGAACGTGCCGAGCGCCAGCATGTTCGCCGTCGTCTCGTGCCCCGCGATGAGCAGCAGGTTCGCGATGCCGGCGAGCTCGTTGTCGGTGAGGTCGGTGTCGCGCACGAGCCCGGACAGCAGGTCGTCGCCGGGGTCCTGCCTCTTCGCGCGCACCAGCGACTGCATGAAGCGGCGCAGCTCGCCCGAGTTCTTGATCTGCTCGTCGATCGTGGTGTTGAGGCTCAGCAACGTGGCCGTGCGGCGCTGGAACTCGTCGCGGTCGCCGTAGTCGACGCCCAGCAGCTCGCAGATGACGAGCGACGGCACCGGCAGCGCGAAGTCCTGCACGAGGTCCGCGGGCGGCCCCTTCTCGACCATCGCGTCGAGCTGCGTCGTGACGATCTCGTGGATGCGCGGCTCCAGGTCCCGCATGCGGCGCACCGTGAACTGGCCGGTGAGCATCCGCCGGAAGCGGGTGTGCTCGGGCGCGTCCATGAAGATGAACGACCCGGCCTGGCGCTCCGGCGGGAACATCTCGGCGTGCAGCTCGGGCGAGATCAGCGCCTTGGCGCGCGGGCTGTTGATCCGGTCCGCGCTCATCTTCGGCTCGGCGAGCACCGCGCGGGCCTCGTCGTGCCCGGTGACGAGCCAGACGGTGTCGCCGTTGTGCTCGATCTTGTGGATCCGCCCCGTCCCGCTGAGCTCGGTCAGCGCGGCGGCGGGGTCGAACGGGCACCGCCCGTCCCGCTGGCTGAGTTCGGCTGGCAGCTGCGGGCGGATGAGCTCCTGCGCGTTGCGCTGCCGCTCGGCCGTGGTCATGGCCTCTCCCTGTCTGACCCGGCGTGACCGGGCCATAGCTCGGCGTCACGTCCACGCTACCGAAACTTGCGCATCGTGCAAGATTTTTAGGTTGTCTTTACCGCGGGAGGGGAGCGGGGTGGAGTGCCGTGATCACGACAGCTCCGCGCCTCCGGTGACCCCCGGACGCCTGCCCCGCGCCAAGTCGCTCGCGGGGCCGCGCGAAAGCCGGCCCCACCCCAGGGACGGCCCGGCTAGACCGCGAACACCTGCGCGTCGTCCGCGAAAGCTTTGAACTCCAACGCGTTGCCCGCGGGGTCCAGGAAGAACATCGTCCACTGCTCGCCGGGCTCGCCCTTGAAGCGCACGTACGGCTCGATGACGAACTTCGTGCCGGCGTCGGTCAGCTTCGCGGCCAGGGCCTGGAACTCGTCGACCGTCAGGACCAGGCCGAAGTGGGGGACCGGGACGTCGTGGCCGTCGACCGGGTTGCTCGCCCGCTCGATCTTGGGGGCGAGGTGGGTGACGAACTGGTGGCCGTGCAGGTTCCAGTCGACCCAGGTGTCGGAGCTGCGGCCCTGCTCCAGGCCGAGGGTCTCGCCGTAGAAGCGGCGGGCGGCGGCCAGGTCGTCGACGGGCATGGCCAGGTGGAAGCGTGGGATGTTCGGCATGTCGGAATGTTAACATTGCTACAAGTTCGAGCGGAGTGTGCTTGTTAACATGTGGACATGACCGTGGGACCAGCTCGGCGACGGGGTTTGAGCACCGAGGTCGCCGACGTGATCCGGGAGGCGATCTTCGACGGCCGGTACCCGCCGGGGGCGGCTCTGCGCGAGGTGGAGCTGGCCGAGGCGTTGCGGGTGAGCCGGGGGCCGGTGCGCGAGGCGATCCGGGCGCTGGAGGTCGAGGGCGTCGTGCGGGCCGAGTGGCACCGGGGCGCGACCGTCACGGCGTTGACGCCGCAGGACGTCGCCGAGCTCGACAGCCTGCGGGCCGCGCTGGAGGTCCTGGCCGTGCGCCGGGTGGTGGAGCACGCCTCGGACGCCTCGCTCGGGTTGATCGAGAAGGCCGTCGGCGAGATGGACCGGGCCTCGACGCCGCACGAGATGGTGCGGTGCGACATCGCCTTCCACGACGCGGTCTACGCGGCCGCCGGGCACGCGCGGCTGCTGCAGGCCTGGGAGGCGATCCGGTCGCAGGTGCACCTGTTCCTCGTCACCAGGCTCCGGGTCAGCACCGACGGCTACCTCGAACAGATCCGCGACGAGCACCGCGACCTGGCGGCGGCGCTGCGGCTCGGCAACGCCGAGGGGGCCCTCGAACTGTTCGCGGAACACCGGCGGCACGCGTTCGAGCTGCTCGCCTCGGAGTTCTGACCCGGAAGACCCCGTTCAGAGCCAGCCGTGGTCCAAGGCCAGCCGGAACGCCGCCGAGCGGTGCGCCACCCCGAGCTTCGCCACGGCCGCGGACAGGTGGTTGCGCACGGTCCCGGCGGACAGCGAGGTGCGCGCGGCGATCTCCGCGACGGACGTGCCGAACTCGCTGAGCCGCAACACCTCCAGCTCCCGCTGCGTCAGCGGGCACGGGGGAGCGGCCAGGGCGTCGGCGGCCAGCGCCGGGTCCACCCAGCGGCCGCCGGCGTGCACGCGGCGGATCACGTCGGCCAGCGTCCCGCCGGGCGAACCCTTGGGCAGGAAGCCCTTCGCGCCGGCGTGCAGGGCCTGCTGCAGGTGCGGCGGGCGGCCGCGGCCGGTCAGGATCACCACCGCGCACGACGGCAGCACGCGCGCCAGCGACTCGGTGACCTCCAGGCCGTCGAGCCCGGGCATCTGGAGGTCGACCACGGCGACGTCCGGGCGGTGCGCGCGGGCGGCCTCCACGGCGGCGCGGCCGTCGCCGGCGCGCGCCACCACCTCGAGGTCCGGTTCCAGGTCGAGCAGCGCCGCGAGGGCGTCGCGGATCAGCTCCTCGTCGTCGGCCAGCAGCACCCTGATCACGCGGGCACCACTGCCTGCAACGTGAACACGTCGTCGCCGGACCGCTCCGCCGTCACCTGGCCGCCCACCGAGGACAGCCGTTCGCCCATGCCCCGGATGCCGTTGCCCGACGCGAGGGGTTTCTCGGCGCCGTCGTTCGTCACCGTCATCCGCACCTCCCCGTCGGCATCGGTGACGTCGATCATGCACCACGTCGCGTGGCTGTGGCGCAGGACGTTCGTGCAGGCCTCCCGCAGCACCAGGGCGAGCTGGGTGGCCGCCGAGTCCGCCACCGCGACCGACGTCACCGTGCAGCGGATGCCGGCCTCCCGCAGGACGTCGCCGACGGCCTCGAGCTGCGCGGGCAGGTCGACGGCGCGGTAGCCGTGCACGGCGTCGCGCACCGACTCCAGTGCCGTGGACGCGAGCCGCTGCGCCTCGAACGCCTCCGCGGCGGACCGTTCGGGGTCGGTGGCGGCGAGCCGCCCGGCCAGCTCGGCCTTGAGCGCGATCACGGTCAGCCGGTGGCCGAGCAGGTCGTGGACGTCACGGGCGAACCGCAGCCGTTCCTCGCTGACGGCCAGCTCCGCCTGCGCCTCACGACCCGCCCGCGCCTGCGCGAGCAGACCGGCGAACCACATCGGCAGACCGGCCATCGCGATGATCGTCGCGCCGACCGAGGCCGCGATCATCTGGTACGTCGTCTGGTCGCGCGTCACGAAGAACCCGACCAGTCCGGCCAGCACGACCGCGCCGATCGCGGCCATCCACCGCCAGACGCCGGTGAGCAGCAGCGCGGCGAACCCGGCCGTGCAGCCGCCGATCCACGCCCACGTAGACATGCGGTCCGGGCCGACCGGCGCCACCAGCGGGATCGACACCAGCGTCGCCGCGACGAGCCACCGCAGCCGGCCACCGCGCAACGTCACCGCGTACGCCACGGCCAGCACCAGCAGGCCCAGGACACCGAGCCAGCGCAGCGCGGTCGGTTCGCGCAGCACCGAGATCAGCGGCACGACCAGCGAGCTCACCCAGAGCACGTGGAGGGTGCCGCGCAACGCGGTGTGCGGGAGGTCCGTCATCACCATCAGCCTAGAACCACCCGATCAGGATCGTGACCGCGATGACCAGGTCGAACACCCCGCAGAACTCCGACCACCAGCGCGGCACGACGGCGTCGCGCACGTGGTGCCAGAGGTCCCACAGAGCGTGCGCGCCCCACCCGAAGGCGATCAGCAGCACCCCGGCGTCCTCCGACACCACGAGCACGACGGCAGCCAACGCCACGTAGGCACCCATCACCGCGAGCTGCAGCCCGGGCGCGCGCCGGCCCCAGAACAGGTACGCCGCCTGGCACAGCAGCAGAGTCCACACCGGTGGCACGACCGCCGACTGCCAGAAGTCCAGCGTCACGGCGAGCGCGATCACCAGCGGCCACCGGTCACCCAAAGCTCTGATCACGGGGTTCGCGCTGGGTGTCCCGTGCTCGTGCCGCCACACGATCATGACCACGGCCATGGCGGGCACCATCAGCAGGTGCCCGCCCATCTCGACCGCATCGCCGCCGATCAGCCCGAACCAGTACGGCACGAGCAGGACGAGGTAGGGCACGACCATCGCCGCGCACATCTCGACGGTCCGGCCGTGCCCGCGGTAGCGCATCCACAACGCCATCGGCACGCACATCGACACGGACATCCACAGGGCGGCGAGCTCGACCCGTTCCGGCGTCCACAGCGGCCCCAGCAGGGCCATTCCCACGAGCATCGCCACGAGCATCTCGGCTCCGTGGCGCACCAGCGGCCTGACCGCCGGAGCAACAGTCGTCGTCATGCACCGAGCGTCGGTCAGGTCCCGTGCAGAACCCATCCGCGCGATGTCACGACTTTCCCGTGCGAAACGCCCAGGCGGTCTAGACGTCGATCTCCGCCCAGATCGTCTTGCCCCCGGTGAACTCGCGGGTTCCCCAGGACCGGGACAGCTGGGCCACGAGGATCAGCCCTCGGCCTCTCGAGTCCCCGAGCCGCGACTCGCCGAGCCGCGGGAGCTCCGCCGGGGTGTGGTCGTCGACCTCTACCCGGACGAAGTCGGTGTGCCGCTGCACCCGGACCGAGCGGGGCGCGTCGGCGTGTTCATAGGCGTTGCTCGCGAGCTCCGTGCACACAAGGAGGACGTCGAGCCGGACGTCCTCGTTGAGGTCCTCCAGCAGGGCACCGGCCCACGCGCGCATCGACGCGAGGTCGGGCTCGTCCTCCGGCAGGGTGTGCAGGGTCCTCGCGGAGGCGCTGAGCACCTCGGGCGTGTCCATCTCCATCCCCACCTCTTCGGTTCAGGCCCTCCTGGCTGCTCAAGACGACCGTCAGAGTGCGAATTACCACTGCGCGTGCTAACTGAAACGTGTGGACGGGTATGGCTTCAACCTCGCACTGGTAGCGGTCCTGGTTCTGCTCAACGCGGCGTTCGCGGGCAGCGAGATGGCCTTGGTGTCGTTGCGCGAAGGGCAGCTGCGATCACTGGAAAGGGAAGGGCGGCACACGCTCGTACGACTCGCACGGGATCCGAACAGGTATTTCGCGACCATCCAGATCGGCATCACGCTGTCCGGCTTCCTCGCGTCGGCGACGGCGGCGGTCTCGCTCGCGGCGCCGATCGTGCCGCTGCTCGAGTTCCTCGGCAGCGCGGCGAACGGGGTGGCGATCGCGCTCGTGACGGTCCTGCTCACGTTCTTCACCCTGGTGTTCGGCGAACTGGCGCCCAAGCGCCTCGCCATGCAGTACGCGGTGCGCTGGTCGAAGATCATCGCCCGCCCGCTCGACCTGCTGTCGACGGTGTCGCGGCCGGCGGTGTGGCTGCTCAGCAAGTCGACCGACCTCGTCGTGCGCGTCTTCGGCGGCAACCCCGACGTCGAGGAGGAGCAGATGTCGCCGGAGGAGCTGCGCGACCTCGTCGAGGTCCAGCAGCACCTGAACCCGGAACAGCGGACGATCATGACCGGCGCGCTCGAGATCCACGAGCGCAGGCTGCGCGAGGTGCTGGTGCCCCGCCGGCTGGTGACGATCCTCGATTCAGGTTTGGAGACGGCCGTCGCGCGGGAAATCCTGGCGAAGTCAGGACACTCACGGGCACCGGTGACGAAGGACGGTCACCTCGACGACGTGGTCGGTCTCGTGAGTCTGCGTGATCTGCTCGACGACGCCGTGGCACTGGTGGACGTGGCGAGGCCGCCGATGGTGCTGCCGGACTCGGTGCGCGTCACGGACGCGTTGCGGCGCATGAAAGCCGAACACGAGCAGATGGCGCTCGTGGTGGACGAGCACGGCGCGGTCGACGGGATCGTGACGCTGGAGGACCTGCTCGAGGAGATCGTCGGGGAGATCTACGACGAGACCGACTCGGACGTGGTCGCGGTGAAGGCGGAACCGGACGGCTCGATGGAGCTGCTGGGGACGTTCCCGGTGCACGACCTGCCGGACATCGGTGTGGCGCTGCAGGACCCGCCGCCCGGTCCGTACGCGACGGTCGCCGGTCTCGTGCTGGTGCTGCTCGGCCGCATCCCGGACGAACCCGGTGACGTGGTCGAGGTCTCCGGCTGGCGGATCGAGGTCGTCGCGGTCGAGCACCACGCCATCACGCAGGTCCGGCTGAAGCGCCACCAACTGGATGAGGGCGAGGTCACAGCCACGATCGCGGAATGACCAAGCCCTCTGAACCGTTACACACGAGTGCAGCCACTTCGGGCTGCGCCACCTGCCAACGGAAACGGGGGGATTTGTCGTGCCTGCAGATCTGAAGAACCGCGCGTCCGGGCAGCAGGACGGGGACTCGGTCGGCCAGTACCTGCGCGAGGTGGGCCGCACGCCGCTGCTCACCGCGTCGGAGGAGGTCGAGCTGTCACGGCGCATCGAGGCCGGCGTCTACGCCGCGCACCTGCTGGAGTCGGGCGACACCACGCGGGACCGCCGGCTGCTGCGCCGCGTCGCCGCCGAGGGCGAGCGCGCCAAGGACCACATGATCCGCGCGAACCTGCGCCTGGTCGTGTCGGTCGCGAAGAAGCACTCGTTCCGCGGGCTGCCCTTCGGCGACGTGGTCCAGGAGGGCAACCTCGGTCTGATCCGCGCGGTCGAGAAGTTCGACTACGCCAAGGGCTACAAGTTCTCCACCTACGCGATGTGGTGGATCCGCCAGGCGATCGAGCGGGGGCTCGCCGAGCAGACCCGCACGGTCCGCCTCCCGGTCCACGTCGTGGAGGAGGTCAACAAGCTCAAGAAGATCGGGCAGAAGCTCTCCGCGCAGTTCGGCCGCGAGGCGACGGTCGAGGAGATCGCCGCCGAGGCCAAGTGCTCGCCCACCCGCGTCCAGGACCTCCGCGACGCCGCCCGCTCGTGCGTGTCGCTGGAGACCCCGGTCGGCGACGAGGGCGAGTCGGTGCTGGGCGACCTGATCCAGGACACCGACGGCGTCTCCGCGCCGGACGCGGTGGAGCGCCAGGAGTTCGTCGACGGCGTGCGGTCGCTGCTGGACGTCCTGCCCGAGCGGCAGGTGCGGATCATGCGGCTGCGGTTCGGCCTCGAGGACGGGCGCGAGCGCACCCTCCAAGAGGTCGCCGAGGAGCTCGGCCTGACCCGCGAACGGATCCGCCAGCTCGAGAAGCAGTCGCTCGCGGTGCTCAAGTCGTCCGGCCGGCCGGACGAGCTCTTCGCACTCGCCGGGTGACGATCCGCACGAGAGCCGCTCGTGCCGTCGAGCCCGACTCCCCGATCCAGTATCACGACACGTGGCGGGCGTTCTCCGGAAC
>NZ_JBHXCW010000130.1:0-21936 GCF_042725365.1 Lentzea sp. NPDC060358
CGTCTCGCCGTCGCTGGCCCCCGTGATCCGCGTGGCCGCTTGCCTGGCGGCGCTCGGCTCTCTGCTCTCGCTGCAGCTCGGCGTCTCCCGGACCGCGCTGGCGATGGCGCGCGACCGGCGGCTGCCCTCCCCGCTGGCCGACCTGCGGGTCGCCGAGGTGTGCACGGCCCTGGTGGCGATCGCGCTGGTGCTCACCGTCGACGTGACGCGCGCGATCGTGTTCAGCTCGTTCTGCGTGCTGCTCTACTACGCGATCGCCAACGCCAGCGCGTGGACGCTCGGCAAGCGCGTCGTGCCCGCCGTGGGGCTCGCGGGGTGCCTGACCCTCGCCGGTGCGGTTCTCTGGCAACTGTAGATGTGGCCCAGGTCACCTTTGATCGCGTAACGTGCGTACGGTGAAAGTGGGAGCACCCGCAGAGTCGCGGCCCGCCGAGCGCCGAGTCGCCTGCGTACCGGAAACGGTGCCATCGCTGGTCGACGCCGGACTGACCGTGCACGTCCAGGAGGGCGCCGGCCGCCACGCCCACGCCCTCGACGCCGCCTACCGGGCGGCCGGGGCCACCGTGACGCCCGGCGACCCGGCCCCCGAGTCCGACGTCGTCGTGTCCGTCCAACCCCTGACCGTCGAGCAGGCCGGGCTGCTGAAGCCCGGTGCGGTGACCATCAGCTTCCTGCAGCCCGGCGCCGAACGGGAGCTGCTGGAGGTCTACCGCGAGCGGCGCGTCACCTCGTTCAGCTTCGACCGGCTGCCGCGCGTGACCCGCGCCCAGACCGCGGACGCCTTGTCGTCGCAGGCACTCGTGGCGGGCTACCGGGCCGTCCTCGTCGCCGCCGAACGACTCCCGCGCTTCCTGCCGATGTTCACCACCGCCGCGGGCACCGTGCCCCCGGCCAAGGTGCTCGTGCTGGGAGCCGGCGTGGCGGGCCTGCAGGCCATCGCCACCGCACGCCGCCTCGGTGCCGTCGTCGAGGCCTACGACGTCCGCAAGGCCGCCGGCGAGGAGGTCCGCAGCCTCGGGGCCAAGTTCCTCGAGCTGGACCTGGAGACGCAGACCGGTGTCTACGCCTCCGCCCAGTCCGAGGAGTTCCTGGAACGCCAGCGGGAACTGATCGGCGACCACGTGGCCGCGTCCGACGTCGTGATCACCACGGCCGCCGTCCCCGGCCGCAAGGCCCCCGAGCTCGTGACGACCGACATGCTCAAGGCGATGGCACCGGGCTCGGTGCTGGTCGACCTGGCCGCGGAGTCGGGCGGCAACTACGCGGGATCGGTGGCGGGCAAGGAGGTCTGGGTCGGCGAGGTGCTCGTGCACGGCGCGCTGAACCTGCCGTCGTCGATGCCCGTGCACGCGAGCCGCCTCTACTCGCGCAACGTGGTCAACCTGCTCAAGCTGATGATCGTGGACGGGGAAGTGCGGCCGGACCTCGACGACGAGGTGCTCGGCGGCTGCTGCCTCACCCACGACGGTGAGATCCGCGAGGTGGTGCCGTGATCGACCTGCTGACGATCTTCGTGCTGGCCGTGTTCGTGGGTTTCGAGGTGGTCTCGAAGGTGTCCACGATCCTGCACACGCCGCTGATGTCCGGTGCGAACGCCATCCACGGCGTGATCCTGGTGGGCGCGATCCTGATCACCGGGTCGGCGGAGAGCACGCTGGAGCTGGTGCTCGGGCTGCTCGCGGTGTTCCTCGCGACGGTGAACGTCGTCGGCGGGTTCGTGGTGACGGACCGGATGCTGGAGATGTTCAAGAAATGACCGTCCAGCTGATGTACCTCGTCGCCGCGCTCTGCTTCATCCTGGCGCTGAAGGGCCTGAGCTCGCCCAAGTACGCGCGCTACGGCAACTTCATCGGCGCGTTCGGCATGCTGGTCGCCGTCGTCACCGCCTACGTGCACGGCGTCGTCCACAACGGACTGTGGATCCTGGTCGCCGTCGCACTCGGTGTGGTGGTGGGCATCCCGGCCGCCCGCTCGGTGAAGATGACCGCCATCCCGCAGATGGTCGCGCTGTTCAACGGGGTCGGTGGCGCCGCGGCGGCCCTGGTCGCGCTCGCGGAGTTCTTCGCGGTGCCGGACACGACGGTGCTGTTCCGGCTCGCGACCGTGCTGACGGTGCTGATCGGGTCGGTCAGCTTCTCCGGGTCCGTGGTCACGTTCCTCAAGCTGCAGGAGCTGATGACGACGCGGCCGGTGCTCCTGCCGGCCGGGCAGCAGCTCGCGATCGCCGCGGGCGTGTCGTCGGTCGCCCTGTGCGCGTTGACGATGGCGGTGCCGAACGGGTTCCTGCTGTGGCTGCTGGCGGCGGTCGGGCTGGCGCTCGGCGCGCTGTTCGTGCTGCCGGTCGGCGGGGCGGACGTGCCGATCGCGATCTCGTTGCTCAACGCGTTCACCGGCCTCGCGGTCGCGGCGTCCGGGTACGTGCTGGCGAACACGCTGCTGATCGTCGCGGGCACGCTCGTCGGCGCGTCCGGCACGATCCTGACGCGGCTGATGGCGCAGGCGATGGGGCGGTCGCTCACGAACATCCTGTTCGGCGCGTTCAAGGCGACACCTGTCGCGGCGCAGGGCGAAGAGCAGCGCACGGTCAAGTCCGGCACGGTCGAGGACGTCGCGATCCTGCTGGGGTACGCGAACAACGTCGTCGTGGTGCCCGGCTACGGGCTCGCGGTCGCGCAGGCGCAGCACGCCGTCCGCGAGCTCGTGTCGCAGCTCGAACGGCGCGGAGTCGCCGTGGCGTACGGGATCCACCCCGTCGCGGGGCGGATGCCGGGGCACATGAACGTGCTGCTGGCGGAGGCGGACGTGCCGTACGAGCAGCTCAAGGAGCTCGACGACGTCAACCCCGGCATCACGTCGGTCGATGTCGCGGTGGTGGTCGGGGCGAACGACGTGGTGAACCCCGGTGCACGCGACGAGCCGGCGAGCCCGATCTACGGCATGCCGATCTTCGACGTGGACCGCGCGAAGTCCGTGGTGTTCATGAAGCGCTCGATGCGGCCGGGGTTCGCGGGCGTGGACAACGAGCTGCTCTACAACCCGAAGACGACGCTGCTGTTCGGGGACGCGAAGGACTCGCTCACTAAGCTGCTGGCGGCGGTGAAGCAGCTCTAGCCAGCAGGTCCGTCACCTCCCGCGAGGTGAGGGCGGGCAGCAGGCCGATCACGCCGTCCGCCCCGGCCGCGCGCCAGTCGTCGGCTTCGGCCGCCGTGTGCACGTCGTCGGCGGCGAACCGCACGCCGAGGCCGTGCACGGTCTCGACCAGGCCGCGCATCGCCCGGTACAGCAAGGAGTTCCGGCTCGGGGCGGGCGCTCGGGTGATCACCGTGCGGACCGGCACCTCGGTCAGCACGGCCAGTTCGTCGTGGCCGCCGCGGAACCCGTCGAGCGCCGTCACGATGCCGTTGTCGTGCAGCACCAGCGCGTTGTCGTCGCCCGCGAGCACCGAGGAGATGTCCAGGGCGATCCGCAGCCGTTCCGGCGGAAGGCCCGTCTCGTCGAGCGCCCGCTTGACGTCGGCGACCAGGTCCTCGTCCCTGGACTGCAGGGCGCCCAGCGCGATGTGCAGCGTGGGCGCCCCGTCACCGAACTCCGCGACCCACCCGGCGGCCTGGGCGCACGCCTCCCGCAGCAGCCAGCGGCCGATCGGCAGCGACAGGCCCGTCGAGTCGGCCAGCGCCACGGTGTCGTTGTGGCCCAGGTCGTTCCAGTGCAGGCGGGCGACGGCGCCGAGCACCTCGCCGGTCTCCAGGTCGTGCACAGGCGCGTAGACGATCCCGACCTCGCCGTGCTCCCACGCGCCCGGCATCGACGCGGCCAGCGCGTACCTGCCGCGGCGGCGGGCGTCGTCGTGCGGGTCGTGCAGCGCCCACTGCCGCTTGCCGCGCGCCTTCGCCTGGCGCAGGGCGGCGTTGGCGCACCGCATCACCTCGGCCGCCGTCGCGAACGGCGGCGGCCGGTCCACCACGCCGATGCCGACCGAGAGCGCGAGACCGTGGTCGTCCACGAACGTCGGCTCGCCCAGCGCCTCCTGGATCTCGTCGATCGTCGACGTGACGGTGTCGTTCGAGGTCATGAGCGCGAACTCGTCGCCACCGATGCGCGCCAGCACCGCGTTCCTGTCCTCGGCGAGCTTGCCGAGACGACTCGCGACGATCTTGAGCAGCTTGTCGCCGGTGTCGTGGCCCAGGCCGTTGTTGACGACCGAGAACGCGTCCAGGCCCAGGTGGTACAGGGTGATCGGCTCGCCCTCGAGCTGCCGTTCGACCTGCGTGACGAAGTGCTGGCGGTTCGACAGGCCGGTGAGCGAGTCGTGCAGCAGCTGGTGGTCGAGGCTGCGCTGCAACAGGTGCAGCTCGCTGATGTCCTCGACCATCGTCACGTGGTGGGTCGGTTCGCCGTCGGCGTCGCGCAGCACCGAGACCACGAGGTGCACCCACACCGGCTCGCCGTCGGCGCGGATCAGCTGGCGCTGGTCGCGGAACCGGTCGAGGCGCCCCTCGCTCACCTGCCGGTAGGAGGCGCCCAGCGACAGCAGGTCGTCGGGCTGGTAGAACTCGCGCAGGTCGCGGTCGTGCACGTCGGTGCCCGACGCCAGCCCGACGATCTCGGCGAGCGCGTCGTTGGCCTCCACGCACCGGCCGGTGAGGTCGGTGATCGCGATGCCCAGCGCGGCGGACTCGAACACCTCGCGGAACCGCGCCTGGCTGACCTTGAGCGTGCGCTCGACCCGTCGCTTGGCCCGCACGATCGCGACCTTGATCTGCTCCTGCTGGTCGAAGGCGTCCAACCGCATCGCCTGCGCGTAGGCGGAACTCAGCCTGGCGAGCAGCGGCAGCTCGAACGCGGAGGAGAGCAGGTCGACGGTGACGCGCAACGACTCGGGGCCGGTCGCGTGGAGTGACACCAGTCGAGCGGCCACCGCTTCGGGTGACTCCGGCAGCTGCCGCAGCGAGTCGAGCAGCGCCTGCTCGATCTCGGCGTGGGACAGCGGGATGTACGCGGTCGAGGTCAGCGCGTGCATCCAGCGGGTGGCGAGCTCCGGGAGTTCCATCCTGTGACAGAGCGTACGGAGTACGCGCCTCGCGAGCCAGCACCTCCGCGCGGCCGCCTACACCTTGCGGCCCACCGCGGCGTAGATCGACGCCTCGTCCGGGTCGTCGGTGTTCGTGCCCTCCGGGCGCCACAGCGGCGACGGCACGATTCCCGGCTCCACCAGCTCGAACCCGTCGAAGAGCCCCTCGATCTCGGCCTTCGTGCGCGGGAAGATCGGGTTCTGGCTCTTCTTCATGACCTCGACGACCGCGGCCATCTCCGCGGGCCGGAAGTCGGGCGTGAACTGGGAGAACGCCAGGTAGCTGCCGGGCGGGACGGCGTCGCGGTACGCGGCGGCGATCGCCCGCGGGTCCGCTGCCGGCGGCACGAAGTGGAAGACGCCCACGGTCAGCACGCCGACCGGCTGGGTGAAGTCGAGCAGGCCGCTGTCCCGCGCGGCCTGCAGCACGGCCTCGGGCCGGGTCATGTCCTCCTGGACGATCGCCGCGTACGGGTCGCCCTCGAGGATGAGCTGGCTGTGCGCGACCGCGACCTCCTCGAAGTCCACGTAGAGCACCCGAGCCTCGGGATCGGCCTTGCGCGCGATCTCGTGCACGTTGCCGACCGTCGGGATGCCGGACCCGAGGTCGAGGAACTGCCGGATGCCGTTGCCCGCCATGAAGAGCACGGCCCGGCGCAGGAACGCCCTGTTGAGCCGGGCGACCGTGCGCGCGTGGGGCTGCGCCTGGAGGAAGAGCTCCGCGAGCGCCCTGTCGGCGGCGAAGTTGTGCCCTCCGCCGAGCAGGAAGTCGTAGAGGCGCGCGGCGCTCGGCTTGCCCGTGTCGACGCCTTCCGGAATCCAGCTCACCCGTTCAGCCATGACCCTCACGCTACTGAGCCGCCGCACGTGTGCGGCAGCCGCAATCGCTGAAAGGTGTGAATCCTCGCGGAACGCGACCGGCCGCGGCGGCGAATCTCGAACCCTGGGACGGCACCGGGGATTCAGTAGTATTTCCGCATGTCAGACGAAGCCCGCACGCTCACCGACGTGGTCACTCGCCTGCGCCGGGCGCTGCGGACGAGCATCCGTGCGGACTGGCCCTGGGAGTCCCTGCCGATGGCGCAGGTGGAGCTGCTGCAGACCCTCGCGGAACGCCCGCCGATGAAGGTCGGCGACCTGGCCGCCGTCCTGCGCCTCGCCCCCAACACGGTGTCCGGCCTGGTGTCCCAGCTGATCGACGCGGGCCTCGTGCTGCGCGGCGGAGACCCCAGGGACAGACGGGTGGCCCGGCTGTCCGTCTCACCGCGTGGACACGAGCAACTGCTGGTGTGGCAGCGCGAACACGAGAAGCGGATCGGTGCCGCACTGGGCAAACTGGAGGCGTCGGAACGAGAGGACGTCGTGCGCGCGTTGAAGGCCCTGGACCACTTGGTGGAGCACCTTGCCGAACCCTCGGCGTGACTCCTCGTTGCCGTTCGTCTCGCTGGTGTCGTTGGGCGGCGGGCTCGGCGCAGTGGCGCGGTACGGGCTGTCCCTCGCGGTGCCAGGGGCCTGGGGGCTGTTCCTGATCAACGTGCTCGGGTCGTTCCTGATCGGGGTGCTGATGGGACGGGTGCCGCGGCCGTTGGTGCGGGCGTTCTTCGGGGTCGGCGTCCTCGGCGGGTTCACCACGTTCTCGTCGTACGCGGCTTCCTGGTCGTGGGCGCTGCTGGTCACGCCGGTGTGCGCGGTGGCGGCGGCGTTCCTCGGGCTGCGGGTGACGCGATGACCGCCGTGGTGGTGTTCCTCGGTGCCGCTCTGGGGGCGCCCTGCCGGTACCTGCTGGACCGGTTCGTGTCGGCGCGGATGTCGTCGGACTTCCCGTACGGGACGCTGGTGGTGAACGTCCTCGGGTGCCTGCTCATCGGGTTCGTCGCGGGGACCTCGTGGATGCCGCTGCTCGGGGTCGGGTTCTGCGGTGGGCTCACGACCTACTCGACGTTCAGCTACGAGACGGTGAAGCTGCTGGAGGCGGAGAAGTACCGGCCGGCTGTGCTGAACGTCCTGGTCAGCGTGGTGCTCGGGGTGGGGGCGGCGGCTGTGGGTCTCGCTCTAGCACGCTGATCCCGCCTGCCAGCCAGTCGCGCAGGAACGCGTGGACCTCGGGTGGCAGGGGCAGTTGCCGAAGCCACGTGAGCACCTCGGCGCGGCTGGACCGCGCCGAACCCACGAGACCCATGCGGCTCGCCCTCTCCAGGCGCGGCAGGGAGAGCATCAACCAGAGGCTGCTGGTGCGCCTGGCGGTCCTCAGGTCGGTGACGTCGGCGGTGCGGAACCGGGCCTCGCCGAACCACGGCGTCGGCCGGGTCGCCATGACGACCGCGAGCCGGTCGCCCTCCCGGCGGGGGATCAGCAGCTCGTCCTTCTCGAGCAACTGCGACGCCGCGCTGAACCGCGAGGTGCGGTGGAAGTGGACGCGCAGGTAGAGCGGTTCGACTCCGAAGCGCTCGACGATCTGACACAGCGCATCGGGGTCCGCCAGCGCCTTGGACCCGGCCCAGGGCGGCGTCCTGTGCAGTCTCGCGAGGATCGGGCCGTGCTTCGGTGCCACGGCGCGGTACAGCTCCGGCAGCGCCCGCACCCCGCTCTCCTCCGGAGGCTCGACCAGGTGCTCGAGCACCAGCGCGGCACCGGGCTCACCTCGTTCGAGCAAGGCGTCCAGCCGTGTGACGACCGCCTGTTCGACGACGCGGAAGTTCGCGGGTGTCGAGTCGTGCAGAAGGCTCATGATCGGCTGGTCGGCCGACGTCGTGGCCGCGGGGCCCATCGTCATGCGAACGCCGTCGATCGGGTGGAAGACCGACCGGTCGAGAGCAGCTTCGGCGATCGCCCGGATCGTGCGGTTGCTCGGATGGGTGTGGTGCAGTGACCGCACGGCGAAGTCGAGGCCGGTGTCGGTGAGCGCTTCGCCCAGCAGCTCGTCGACGCCGCCTTCGACGTTGCGGTCGTGGAGTTGCAGTGCGATCTGGGCGACGACCTCCCATTGGCCGATGTTCGGTTCCAGCGCGGCCCACAGACTGGCGGCCGTGCGGTTCGTGCGGACCAGGTGCTCGGCGGCGAAGTACTCGAGGAACGTCCGATGGGTGAAACCGAACCGGGGCTCCGCACCGGTCGCGCCCACGTCGGTGAGGACCCAGGCCCGGCCGGTGCAGTAGGCGAGGAACTGCTCCGCCGTCGCCACGGACTCGTCGTGGTCGTCGAGCTTGGGTTCGAGGTACCGGGTGAGCGCTTGCACGATCCTCGTCCGGGACTGCGCTCTGCCGGACTCCGGCTCGGTCAGCATCGTCCAGGCGAGGTGCTGCACCGCACCGCGCACCTTTCCCTGAAACCTCAGCGGCAGCAGGATCTCCCGCCGGGCGTCCCAGTGCTCGAACAACATCAGCGCGCAGCGTTCGTAGGCCTGCGCGAGGTTGCGGGGCAGGTAGCGGTCGCTCGAGTACATGGCGCACAACAGGGAGAGCAACAGCGGGTTGCTCCGCAGCTCGGGAATCCGTTCGCTGTCCTCCATGAACGAGGTCGCGAGCCGCTTCCGTTCACCGGGAAAGGAGGCGTCGTCGAGAGCGAACCAGTTGTGCACGTAAGTGCGCACCTGCTTCGGCGTGAACTCCAGGATGCGGGTGACCTCGAACAGGGCCGGGTCGAGCGGTACCTCGTCATACCCGATCTCCCGGGCGGTCACGAGGATCGGAACCAGCGGGTAGAGGTGGGCGAACCCCTCCAGCAGGGTGGTCACGCGCCGGCGGAGCTCCGTTCGCACGATCTCGTCCAAGCCGTCCAGCACGAGCAGCGCACGTCCGTTGCGCAGCAGGTACTCGATCGAGTCCGCGGGCGGTTTCACGTTGTACGGCGCCCGGCAGAGCATCTCGAGGTAGTGGGTCAGGTCGTGACCGCCTTCGTCGAAGGAGGCGGTGAACTCCCGCAGCACCACCAGGAACGGCACCCGTCCCGATCCGTCGAGCGCGACATCGTGCGCGAGCTTGGCGGCGAGCATCGATTTGCCGGCACCGGGGTCGCCCAGCACCACCTTGCGGTCGCCCGGGGTGCCGAACCGGAACTCGCGGTCCAGGTCGAAGCTGGGCTGGACGTACAGCTGTTCGTGCGGCACGACCCGGCTGATGCCGACGTGCGGCAGCCTGATGCTGCTGTGCAGCTTCGCGACCTGGTCCGTCATGTGCACCGCGAACGCGTGGAACTCGGTGACGGACCTCAGGCTCGCGAGCAACCGGCTGTTGCCCGCGGCCGACGCGGTCAGGTCGGGTTCTGCGAACCGCGTGTGCGCGCCCACCTGCCACGGAACGCGCTCACAGGTGGCGGAGAGCGTTCCCATGACGATGTCCGCCGCCGGTGCCAGGAACCGCTCGGGAAGGCCGGCGAGTCTGAGCCCGTGGCGGATCTGGTCCTCGGCGGTGCCGGCGACGTTCGCGCTGAGCCGGAACTGCGCGACCACCGCGGCGAAGTCGGGGGAGTCCACGTAGCCGATCAGCGTGACCGCGTCGGCGCCGAGGTCTGCCAGGAGCCGTTCCGCCGCCGGTGTCCACTGCGTCGTGGGAGTCCAGGGCGGTCTCACGACCAAAGTGCGCAGTTGGTGCGAGAGCTTGTCGCTCACGTTCACGACGACTCTCGCGACCGCCGACTCGATGCTGGACATCCGGTCCTCCTCGGCGCCGCCCGCTCCTGGATGTCGCCACCAGGAACGCGAGCGTTTCGCGGAGGAGGACCGGAGTGCTCAGTTCTTCAGCCGGGACAGCACGTCCGGAAGGTCGCCGGTGTGCACGACGCCGAGCCGTTGCGTCGCACGGGTCAGCGCGACGTACAGGTCCGACGCGCCGCGCGGCGACTCGGCCAGGATCGCGGCCGGGTCCACCACGACGACGGAGTCGAACTCCAGGCCCTTCGCGTCGACCACGCCGAGCACCACGACCTGCGCCTCCTCCAGGTCGTTGCCCTGCGACGACCCCGGCACCGCGGCCACGACCGCGGACCCCACCGAGGGCAGCAGCTCGCCGGGGACGATCACCGCCACCTTGCCGTCGCCGACGGCCGCCACCTCGCGGGAGATCAGCGCCGGCAGTTCGGCGGCCAGGGAGGACACCGGGGAGACCCACGGCGCCACACCGGTTTCGCGCACCGACGTCGGTGGCACGAGCGAGGTGTCCAGGGAGGCGAGCACGTCCGCGGCCACCTCCATGATCTCGGCCGGCGTGCGGTAGTTGACCGTCAGTTCCGTGAGGCGCCAGCGGTTCTGCACGTACGGCGAGAGCACGGCGCCCCACGAGGTGGCGCCGCCGATGTCGCCGGTCTGCGCGATGTCGCCCACCACCGTCATGGACTTGCTGGGACAGCGGCGCATCAGTGTGCGCCAGGCCATCGCGGACAACTCCTGCGCCTCGTCCACGATGACGTGGCCGAAGGTCCAGGTGCGGTCGGCGGCCGCGCGTTCCGCCGCCGTCTCGTAGCGGTCCACGCCGTGGCGCTGGGCCAGGCTGTACGCGTCCATCAGGTCCGAGGCCATCAGGAGGTCCGGGTCGGCGTCGTCCTCGAGGTCGAGGATGTCGAGGACGCCCTGGGCGTACTCGATCGCCTGGCGGCGCTGGCGTTCGGCGCGGGCCTTGGCCTCCGTGTCGTCCTCGCCCAGCAGCTCCGCGGCCTCGTCGAGCAGCGGCACGTCCGCGGGCGTCCAGTCGTCGGTGGAGCGCTGCAGCAGGTCGCGTTCCTCGCGGGTGAACTTCGCCATGGCCCTGTTGCGGCGCTTCGGGTTCGAGTAGAGCTCCGAGAGCAGCGTGAACGGGGTGAGGACCGGCCACAGCGCCGAGATCGCGGCCTGGACCTCGTCCGACTCGCGCAGCTCGCGGCGGATGTCGTCCAGGTCGTCCTTGTCGAGCAGGTGGCCGCCGAGGCGGGAGGCGACCATGCCCGCCAGCGTCGAGACGATCTCGCGCGCGAACGTGCGGCGTGCCTCGTTGTGCGGGCGGCGGGTGCGGCGGGCCCTGCCGCGCGCGTCGGCGATCGCCCGGCGGTCCAGGCGCAGCACGTCGTTGTCGAAGCGGACCTCGACGTGCGGCGGCGCTTCCTGGCGGTCGCGCACGGCCGCGGCGATCACGTCGGCCATCTGCAGGCGGCCCTTGACCGCGGCGGCCGCCGCGGGCTCGCGACCGGTCGCCGTGAGGCCCGGGTAGAGCTCGCCGACGGTCGAGAGCAGCACGCCGGTCTCGCCCAGCGACGGGAGGACCTGGCTGATGTAGCGCAGGAACGTCGTGTTCGGGCCGACCACGAGCACGCCGCGCTTCGCGAGCTGCCGGCGGTGCGTGTAGAGCAGGTACGCGGCGCGGTGCAGGGCCACGGCGGTCTTGCCGGTGCCCGGACCGCCCTGCACGACGACGACGCCGTTGAGCTCGGACCGGATGATCTTGTCCTGCTCGGCCTGGATGGTCGCGACGATGTCGCTCATCTGCCCGGTGCGCGACTCGTTCAGCGCCGCGAGCAGCGTCGCCTCGCCGGTCAGGCCCTCGTTGCGCGACGGCTCGGCCGAGTTGATGTCGAGCACCTCGTCGTCGAGGCCGATGACCTTCCTGGACCGGGTCCGCAGGTGCCGGCGCCGCCGCACGCCGTCGGGGGAGGCTGCGGTCGCGAGGTAGAACGGCCTGGCGGCGGGCGCCCGCCAGTCCATCAGCAGCGGCTCGTATTCCTTGTCCTCGTCGAAGAGACCGATCCGGCCGATGTAGAAGCGGTCGCCGTTGTGGAAATCGAGCCTGCCGAACGCGAGTCCGTTCTCGACCGCGCTGTACTGGGTCAATTGATCGGTGTACATCGCGACGGACGTGTCGCGCTCCGACCGCATCTGGTGCGTGCCGCCGGTTTGTCGCAACGATTGTGCGAGTCGTTTCGACGTCTGTTCGCGGAGGTCGTCGAGCCGGCCGTACAACATGGCCACGTATTCCTGCTCCGGCTCCATTTCGGCGAGCCGGAGGTCATCGGAGGGGCTTGACAACTTGCCTCATTTCTCGATACAGTGCGACGTCGGTTTATCTCCCGACTCGCCCACTCTTGCCCGCGCCCGGTCGCGTGAGCGCAGACTGTCTAATCTACACGCAGATCCGCGTGGTGCAGATAGGCCTTGCGCAGCAGTGTGGTCAACGTGTCCCGCTCGTTCGGCGTCAACGGCGCCAGCAGCTCCTCGTCGTGCGCGCGAGCCGTGGCCAGCCTCTCGCGCAGCGCCTGCCGCCCGTCCTCGGTGATCGACACGGTGAACCTCCGCCGGTCCCGCTCGTCCCTGCGGCGCCGGGCGAACCCGGAGGTCTCCAGGTCGTCCAGGACCGACACGAGGTCGCTGGGGTCCATCCGCACGCTGTCGCTGATCCGCTTCTGCGCCACGGCTTCCTGCTCGGCGAGGTGCGCGAGCACGGTCAGGTGGGGGCCCCTCAGCCCGGCCCGGCCGATGCGACGCGCTTCCCTCACCAGCTGGAGCATCAGGTAGCTGGGAAGACGCAGGAGCTGATCGATGCTCATGTACTCCAGCATAGAAAAGATCTGTCCCCCGATCGTGGGTAGCGCTGCGTGCACAACGCGCCTGGACGAGGGCCGACAGGGTGAGCGTTGGGGTGACGTTTCTCCACAAACCACCAGATCACGGCAAGGTGGGGGTATGACGCGTGCGGAGATCGTCCGGCTCGCCCGCTGTGTGGTGCGCAGGCCCAGGTGGCAGCTCGTCGTCGCGGTCCTGCTGTCCGCGTGGACACTCGCCTGGGTGCTCGGCCAGCTGGCCGAGGACCCGCTGAGCCCGCTCGGCGTGCTGGCCTGGACCGGCATCCCGCTCCATTCGGCTTCCCTATGGGCCCAGGAGCGCGTCGACGTCCTCGCGTGGCTCGCGACGCTCGGCGGCCTCTGCTGGGCCGCGACCACCGAACAGGGCCAGCTGCCGGCGCTCGCGGGGTGGTTCGCGGTGCTCGTCGCCGGAGAAGCCGCTGGTTACGAGCACGCGGTGCAGCGCGCGATGCTCAGCATGGTCGTGTTCCTGGCGATTCTCGCGCTCGTGTCGCTCACCGGGCGGCGCGCGTTCGTCGTGGACCGCGTCGCGGTCATGCCGAGGGACGTCGTGCGGGCCGGGATCACCGCCGCCGTGCTGACCGCCGTGGTGCCGTTGATAGCTCCCGGACTCGCCGTGACGCGTCTCGTGCGGCCTTACGTCACGAAGCCGCCGCGGCCTTTGCGGCGGGTTGAGACCCCGTTGCTGAGGGAAACCGGATGAGGTGAGCGACTACCTGCCCCCACCGGCCCCGCCGCGCAGCGCGCTGACGTTGCGGCTGTGGCTCGCCGGGTTCGGGCTGGTCTTCAACTCGGTCGCGGGCTGGCTGGCGCTGCGAGCTGATCTCGTTTGGCTCGGAGTGCCGCTCCTGCTACTCGCCGCGGTGTGCGTGGCGGACTTCCTCCGGGTGGTGCAGCGCAAACGGCGCGGGGACCCCGGCTGAAACAGATCGGCCATCCGCGCTGTGCAGGTGCCCTTTTATGGATAAAGATGTCGGCGTGCATGAAAATCCGGCAAAGGGCAGGTTGGCCAGGGTGATGCGCCGGCAGCCCGTGCAACAGCGCGGCGCGGCCACCGTGTCCGCGATCCTGGACGCTTGCGCGAGCCTGCTGAACGAATACGACTACGACGACATCACCACCGCCCGCATCGTCGATGTGGCCGGAGTGCCCATTGGTTCTTTCTATCAGTACTTCCCGGACAAACGGTCGGTCGTGCACGCACTGGCGCTGCGCGGCATGGAGACGTGCCTGCGCGAGATCGAGGAGATGTTCGCGACCGACCGGATAGCGGGCACGTGGCGCGAAGCCATGAAACAGGTCATCGGCGTGTACGTGCGGATGCTCGCCGAAATTCCCGGTTTCGGGCGCGTGCGGTTCAGCGACATGCTCGACAGCCACCACCTCGACTCGAGCGTCGACCAGTACGAGCTGATGGCCGAACGCCTCGCCGAGCTGTTCGTCGCCCGGTTCGGCGCGCACGGCGACGCCCCGGTGATGCTGACGTTCCGGATCGCCGTGCAGACCGCGGACGCGCTGTTCAAGCTCGCCGAACGCGTCGACGAGGACGACCGCGCGTACGTGGTCGGCACGGCGAACGAGATGCTCACCAGCGTGCTGGGCTCGGTGCTGGAGGAACCCCGGGACCCTGCTCAGAGCCCGTAGGCCTCCAGCAGCCGCAGCCACACCTCGCTGATCGTCGGGTAGGCGGGCACCGCGTGCCACAGCCGGTCCACGGGGACCTCGCCGACGATCGCGATGGTGGCCGAGTGCAGCAGCTCGGAGACGTCCTGGCCGACGAACGTGACGCCGACCAGCGTCCGCGTGCGCTCGTCCACGACCATCCGCGTCTTGCCCTTGTAGCCGTCGGCGTGCAGCGACGACCCGGCGACCGCGATGTCGAGGTCGACCACCTTGACGTCCCGCCCCGCCTTGCGCGCCTCCTCCGCGGTGTGACCGACGAACGCCACCTCGGGGTCGGTGAACACGACCTGCGGCACCGCCACGTGGTCGGCGTTGGCCTGCCCGGCAGACCACGGCTCCGGCTCATCACCGCGCGCCCGCGCGAGGATGGCCGACCCGGCCGCACGGGCCTGGTACTTGCCCTGGTGCGTCAGCAGCGCCCGCCCCGTGACGTCGCCGGCCGCGTAGAGCCACTGACCGTCCACACCGGACACCAGCCCGGTGTCGTCGGTGGTCATCGGCTTGCCGTCCTTCGTGGCCGGCACCCGCCCGGTGGCGATGAGGATCTTCTCGCCCCGCACGGCCCTGCCGTCCTGCAGGGTCAGCTCGCCGGGCTTGATCGACGAGGCGCGCCCGTTGAGGAGCACCTCGACGCCGTCCTCCCGCAGCCCCTCGACCACGAGCGGCCCGACGAACTCCTCCATCCTGGGCAGCGGCCGGTCCCCGGACACGACGAGCTGCACCTTCGACCCGAGCCGGGCCCACGCCTGCGCCATCTCGACGCCGACGACCCCGCCCCCGAGCACGACGAGCGACTCGGGCACCTCGCGCGCCGACGTGGCGTCCCGCGAAGTCCACACAGGAGTGTCGGCGATGCCGTCGAGCGGCGGCATCTTGGGCACGCTGCCGGTGCACACCACCACGGCGAGACGAGCCCGGTGCACCTCGCCGCCCACGGTCACCTCGCGCTCGCCGGTGACCTCACCCTCGCCGCGCAGGACGTGGATGTTCTCCGACTCGGCCCACCGCACCTGCCCGGAGTCGTCCCAATCGGAGGTGAAGCTCGTCCGGCGCGCCAGCACCTCCTGCGGGTCCAGCGACCCGGCGTTCACCCCCTGCACCCGCCGGGCGGCCGCGAGCGCGTGCCCGGGCCGCAGCAACGCCTTGGACGGCATGCAGGCCCAGTACGAGCACTCACCGCCGACCAGTTCCTTCTCGATCATGGCGGTGGACAGGCCACCCGCGGCCGTCCGCCAGGCCACGTTCTCACCTACGGGTCCACCACCGATGACGATGACGTCGAAGTCCATGGCGCTCACAGTAGGCCGCGGCGACAGGTGCGTGCGCGGGGAAGTGATCGCGCCGGAACTCCCTCAGGAAAGCCACATCAGGCAGAACGGGTGCCCGACCGGGTCCAGGAACACCCGAAACGCGTCGGCGTCCTCCGCCGTCACGAACGACGCCCCCATCTCGAGCACCCGGGCCTGGGCCACCTCGACGTCCTCCACCAGCACGTCGAGATGGAACTGCTGCGACCCGCGCGGATCGGGGAACACCGGCGCGACGTACTCGGGAGCCCGCTGGAAGGCGATCCGGGTCCCCGAGGCGACGATCACCACCCAGTCCGCGTCGCCCCCGGCCAGTCGCGAAGCCCCCAGCAGCTCCTCGTAGAACGACGCCAGCTCCGGCGGATCGGGGCAGTCGAGCACGACGGAGCGAAGTTGTCCGATCATGCCGACAAGCCTCTACCGGGTGGCGGGCAGCCGCAACGCGGACTTGGCGATCGGATCCAGGGCCGCCTCGCCCGCGCCGCCGGTCCACACCACGAAGGTCAGCTGCACGTGGCTGCCCTTGGCCGTGCTCGCGAAGGCCGCGTTCTCGAGCGGCTTGCCGTCCGGGCCGTGCACGCCGCCCGAGCCCGGCAGCGCCACGATCGACATCAGGGCCTTGGCCGACGGCGCGTCGAGCAGGTCGAGGTCCGCGACCAGGACGGTGGCCTGCTTGCCGGACACCGTCGTCTCGTAGGTGGCGCGCAGGAGCTCGCCGCACTCGTTCGCGATCAGCCACGCCTTCACGTCGCCGAACGCCTGCGACTGGCAGTCCTTGTCCTTCTTCGCTTCCTTCGGCACGAAAGCCGTGCCGTCCACGACCACCGTCGTCGGCTGCGGCGCCGTCGGCTCGGTGGTGGAGCCGGCCGCGTCGTCGTCGCCGCCGGACAGCAGCACCAGCAGCCACACGACCAGGACCAGCGCGACGACGCCCACCGCCACCACGAACGTCCACGGCATCTTCTTCGGCGCCGTCGCCGGGGGCTCGGCGCCCTCCGGCGGGCGTTTGCGCGACAGCGGGCGGCGGACCTGCACCTTCGGGATCAGCATCGTGCTGGCCGAGGCCAGGTCGGGGGAGACGGCGTCGCTGAAGCCCTCCGCGAGCAACGAGCGCGCGTCCGGCGGGGTGCCGGTGGTCTGCAGGACCGCGAGGAGCTTCGCCGCGTGGTCGGCGGTGCACGGCACGGTCGCGGTGGCCAGCTCGCGGGCCGCGGTGAGCAGGGTGGACAGCTTCGGGTGCAGCACGCGCACGCCGCGGTTGAGGTCGACGGTCGGCTGCACGACCTGGCTCACGAACGGGCCGACCGCCACGACGGTGCTCACCGGGAGCGGTTCCGCACGCATCGTCTGGATCCGCTGCGCCACCGCGGTCGCCGCCGCCACGGCCTCGGCCGCCGGGTTCGGCGAGCCGTCCTGGGACACGAGCGGCCAGCCGTCCATCTTCCACTGGTCGTTCAGCGGGGCCTCGAGCTTCACCGCCGGGTCGGGCAGGTCGACGCCGACGATCACCAGCACGCCCTTGGGCAGCACCACGATCGCGTCGAGGGGCACGGGGCAGTCGGGTGGCTGGACGCCGATCAGCGCGATGCCACCCAGGGCCTGGGTCCCCGCGCCGCACGCAGTGAGGGCGGCACGGACGTCCGCCCCGATGGCCGAAGGCTCAGCGCCCAGACGGATCAGCCGCACGAGTCCCCACCTTTCCGCACGGGGGGACACCGTAGCGGGCCGGGGTCGTGCAACTGCAGCCAGTCGAGACATCGCGTGATCGTCGTCACCGGATTGTGGGCAACTCGTCTGGGCCGTCTGGCGGCGGTGCGTTCGACCCTGAGTCGGTCACTGTCAAGTTG
Source organism: Lentzea sp. NPDC060358 (assembly GCF_042725365.1). Lineage (NCBI taxonomy): Bacteria > Bacillati > Actinomycetota > Actinomycetes > Pseudonocardiales > Pseudonocardiaceae > Lentzea > Lentzea sp. NPDC060358. The sequence goes on from NZ_JBHXCW010000130.1 coordinate 17,451, forward strand.
CAGCGGCAGCTGGTGGCCGAAGGCGTCATCGTGTGGGCGAACGGCAACGACGGCGGCGACGGCTCGGCAAATCTGTCCAACCCGCCTGGCATCGACCCGACTCCCGGCGTGATCTCCGTCGCTTCCTACGACGACCGGGGAACGGGCACCCGCGACGGAGGTGTGTCCGACTTCTCCTCGCGGGGGCTCGCCGCGGACCCTCGACGTGGCCGGACATCTCCGCATCGGGAGAACGGTCCCGGCCCGCTCGACCCGGGCACGTTCACCACGATCAGCGGCGCGTCGACGGCGGCCACGCACATCTCCTCGTACGACAGGGGATCCGAGCTCGCCGACGTCGTCGCCGCGGTAAACGCGCTCTAGATCACGATCACGCATCACTCGGCGGGGAGATCGGGACTTAAGACCTGTATCTGCCCCGGTCGGGTGATGATCGAGCTGGTTCTTATGGCGGACATGCCTCGAGTCGGGGCAGAATGCAGCGAGCGGGATTTCACGGTGATCACCTCACTCGGCAAAGGCGTAGGGGAAGACGTCCCTCGTCGAGCAGCGGAGGTCAGCAGTGAGCACCCGTGGCAGCACCAGTGGCGTGGTCTACGTCCACTCGTCGCCGTCTGCGGTCTGTCCGCACGTCGAGTGGGCGATCTCGGGCACCCTCGGCGTCCGAGTAGACCTCAGGTGGGCAGCGCAACCCGCGGCACCAGGCCAGTTGCGCGCTGAATGCGCGTGGACCGGAGACGCCGGAACCGGCGCGAAACTCGTGGCTGCGCTGCGCGCGTGGCCAATGCTCCGCTTCGAGGTGACCGAGGAACCGTCACCTGGTCAGGACGGCGAGCGCTTCTGCTTCGCCCCCGTCCTGGGACTGTGGCACGCCCGGACTTCGGCCAACGGCGACATCGTGGTCAACGAGGACCAGCTGCGTGCTCTGGCGGTGAGAGCACGCGGCGGTGAGTCGTTCGCCCACGGCGTGGACGAGCTCCTCGGCGCCGCGTGGGACGACGCGCTGGAACCGTTCCGCCGTGCGGGCGACGGCGCGCCGGTCACCTGGCTGCACCGTGTCGGCTGACGGCACCAGCTCGTCCGGTGTGGACCCCGCTCACCGTTTGGGCAGCGGGGTTTCCTCGTGGTGGGTGGGGTCCCAGGCCAGCATCAGCCGGCCGTAGAGCGGTGACGTCCTGAGCAGCTGCTCGTGGGTGCCGAGCAGCGGTCTGCCGCCGTCCATGACCAGCACCCGGTTCGCCCTCAGCGCCGAGCTCAGCCGGTGCGCGATCACCACGAGAACTCCCTGCCGCTGCGCGAAAGCCCGTTCGACGCGGGCCTCCGCGGCGGGATCGAGGTGCGAGGTCGCCTCGTCCAGGACGATCACGGTCGCGGACGTCAGGTAGACCCGCGCGAGCGCCAGGAGCTGCGCCTCGCCCGCGGACAACCCCGCTCCGGCGTGGCCGAGCTCCGCGTCGAGCCCGCCCAGCCGGTCCAGCAGTGGTGCGGCGCCGACCTTCCGCACCGCCTCGACGACGTCGCGGTCGGTGGCCCACGGCGCGAGGAGCGCGAGGTTCTCCCGCACGGTGCCGGTGAAGAGGTAGGTCTCCTGCGGGATCAGGGCGATCGCGTGGTGGCGGATCTCGGGCGCCACCCGGTCCACCGGGACACCGCCGAACAGCACGCTGCCGCGGTCCGGGGGCATCAGCCCGGTGAGCAGACCGGCCATTGTGGACTTGCCGATGCCGGACGGCCCCACCACGGCCAGGTGGTCGCCGGGAGCGAGGTCGAGGCTGAGGCCGCGCAGCACCGGTACCGCGTCCGGGCTCCAGCCGAACGTGACGTCCCGCAGCGCGAACTCGCTGCTCGCCGGGGTTTCGCCGCCGGTCTCCGCGGTGGCGGGCGGCGCGGCCTCCTGAAGCCGTTTGAGAGCGACCATCAACCGCATCACCACGGTGCTCGTGGTGCGCGCCAGCCCGTGCAGGGCCGGGTTCACGCTGGTGGTCAGGTACACGACGGCCGCCAGCGCGGCGCCGGTCGTGAGGCGGCCCGACGCCACGAGCGGCGGGGCGAACGCCACGAGCAGCACGATCGGAGCGAACCCGCCGACCGCGATCACCGTGGCGCGCAGCGAGTTCGCCCACGCGACCGAGACCGAGGCCCTGGCCTGCCGATCGACCTCCGCCACGACGTCCCGGTACGCCTCGGCGGCCGCGTCACAGGCGGCGACGTCGCGCAGCCCGGTGAGCACCGCGCCGGATGCCTCGGCCGTGCTCTCCTCCGCCAGCACGACGTCGCGCTGGCGCCGGGCCAGCGACGGGAGCAGGAACCCGAAGAGCACCAGCGCGGCCACGATCGGCACCGCCACCAGCCAGATCAGCGCGGTCGCCGTGGTGGCGAGGCCGATCAGCGCGGCGAGAGTGGTGACCAGCAGGGCACGGGCCTGGATCAGCACGCCGGCGGTGGCGTCGCGGACGACCTCGACGTGCCGGGTGATCATCGCGACGGCGCTGGCGTCGGGGGTGCGCCGGTGCGCGGGATCGCCCAGCACGCCCCGCACGATCCGCGTGACCAGGGCGTCCCGCATGGGTTCGACGACGTCGCCGAGCCGGGCGAACACCTGCCGCTGGCCCAGCGCGCCCACCACGGCGAGGGTCGCGAACGCGAGCAGCCACAGGACGCCCGCCAGGGGGTGGCCCGCCGCGAAACCCCGGTCCACGGCCGATCCGACGAGCTTGCCGCCGAAGAACGCGGGCACGCCCTCGAGCGTGGACCAGGCCAGCAGGACCAGGACGCTCCTGCGGTGTCCCGCCAGGGTGGAGAGGTAGAAGCGCATCACTCGCCCCCGGTGAACACGGCCCGGTAGTCCTCGTGCTCCCACAGCCGCCGGTGCGTGCCGGTGCCCCGGACACGGCCGTTCTCCAGCCACACCACGACATCCGCGCGTGCGGCCGTGGCCGGCCGGTGGGTGACGACGACCCGCGTCCGGCCGGGGAGCGCGGTGGTGAGGGCCCTGTCCACTTTGGCCTCGGTCACCGTGTCCAGACTCGCGGTGGCGTCGTCGAGCACGAGCACCTCGGGGTCGCGGACGATGGCGCGGGCCAGGCCGATCCGTTGCGCCTCACCACCCGAGAGCGGAGCGTCGGCCAACGGGGTGTCGTAGCCCTGCGGCAACCGGATCACGACGTCGTGCACCTGCGCGGCGACGGCGGCATCGCGCACTTGAGCCTCGTCGGCGTCCGTCCCGTAGCCGATCGCGCGGCCGATCGTGGCGCCCAGCAGCGCCGGGCGTTCGAAGGCGTAGCCGACCTCGCCGTCGCGCAGGACCCGGCCGGAGTCCACAGCGGACAGTCCGCCGAGCACCGCGGCGAGCGTCGACTTGCCGGAGCCGGAGCTGCCGACGACCGCGGCGAACGTGCCGGCGGGCAGCGACAGGTCCACGTCGCGCAGGGCCGTCCCGACGCTGACGCCGCGCAGCTCCAGCACACCGGCGCCGGGCGCGGCCGGGAGACTGCCGGGGACCGGGGTGCCGAGCACCTCGGCGATGCGGGTGGCGGACGCGCGGGTGCGTTCGAGGGCGGTCAGCTGGGGGATCTGGCCGACGACGCCCATGCCGAGCGCCGCGTAACCGAGGGCGGCGAGCACCTCGCCGGGGGAGAGCCTGCCCGCCATCACGCCGAAACCGGCGGTGACCAGCACCGCGATCTCCACGGCGGGCAGCAGCAGACCGGCGCGCCACATCATCTTCGCCTGCGTGCGCCACATGCCGGCACCGGCCGCGGCGAGCTGGGGCAGCGGCCGCAGCACGCGGCCGGTCTCGTGGTCCGCGATGCCCGCGGCGGCGATCGTGCGCCTGCCCGACACCGCGTCGACGAGCCGCGCCGAGACCTCGCCGGAGACCTGCTGGTAGGCCAGCACGTCGCCGGCGGTGAGCTGCAGGTGCGTGCGGACCAGCAGCATCGCGAGCGGCACGCTGACCGCGAACACGGCGGCGAGCCGCCAGTCCAGCAGCGCCAGCGCGACGACCGCGCCGGCCGAGGAGACGGCCGTGACGACCAGGGTGATCAGGGTGACCGCGACGCCGCCCGCGTTGGCGCAGTCGCCGGTGACCCGGCTCACGGCGTCGCCCGCGGCGAACGGGGAGGGGTGGCCCAGGGAGAGCAGTTTCCGGGAGAGCGTGCGCCGCAGCCAGGCGGTGGCGCGGCTCGTGATGCTCGCGGCCAGCACGATGCCGACGGCGTCGCCGATGATCTCGACCAGGGCCAGCAGGAGCAGGAACAGCACGGCGACCAGCACGAACGTGCCGCTCAGAGCCATGTCCACGGCGTTGGCGAGCGCGGTGGGGAGCAGCAGGCCGCCCGTCGTGGCGACGGCGGCGTTGACCAGCAGCAGCCACGGGCGGTGGTCGCGGCGGACCGCGGCGACCAGCAGGGCGTCACCGGGTTTTGCCATCGGCTGTTCCTCCGCGGGGCTTTTGGGCGCATCATGAACAGGGCCCGACCGCTGG
>NZ_JBHXCW010000131.1:0-21747 GCF_042725365.1 Lentzea sp. NPDC060358
GCAGTATTGAACGCCGCGGTGCGGCCGATCAAGGCTCCATTTCGCCGGGAGTGTGTTGCCCGCAAATGTTTCGGGTGCTCGCGGAGTTTGTTTTCAGGTTTTTCGAAAATCATTTCGATAACCGGGGAGCCGGATCGGCCGGGAGCCGCCAGTCGCCGCCGCGGTCCTCCCGCGCGAACCGCGCCACGAGATCGGGCACCCGCAGGCGGCACGCCAGCCCGGTGGCGGTCAGGAACGCCTCGACCGCCGGCCGGGTCGCGGGCAGGGCCAGGCGCAGCAGCCGGGGGTTCACCTCGCTCTGGACCTCCTCGGCGAACGGCCGCAGCACGCGCTCGTAGCCCGCCAGCGCCGCCGGCAGGTCGCCGGGGTGGCGGGCGATCTCGCCGGCCAGCACGTGCGCGCCGACCAGGGCGCCGGAGGTCCCCATGCCGCTGTAGGGGGAGGAGCAGTGCGCGGCGTCGCCGACCAGCACCACGCGGCCACGCGACCACGTGCCGGTGCGCACCTGGACGACCTCCTGCGAGTAGAAGAACGGGCTCGAGACCATGCCGCCGACGAACCGGTCCGTCTGCCACCCGGCGCCGCGGAACCGGCTCGCCCAGAACTCCCGCTGCCGCTCGACGGGGGCGCGGTGGACCGCGGAGGCCTCCGCCGACTCCTCCCGCAGCACGAAGTACGCCTGCGTCTCGGTCGCGTTGTGGCTGCGGCGCATCACCTGGCGGCCACCGGGGGCCAGGTAGGTGTCGCGGAGGGAGGTGTCGGAGGCGATGCGCGGGACGAACCAGTACGCCATGTGGATGCCGACGCGCCAGTAGGGGTCGAAGCCCTCGGGTAGCAGCGCCCGCCGGATGCGTGAGCCCTGCCCGTCGGCGCCGGCCAGCAGGTCGTACTCGCCGGTGGAGCCGTCGGAGAAGTGCGCGACGACCCGGCGCTCGTCCTGCTCGAAGCCGTCCACGCCGATGCCGAACACGTGCTCGACGCCGCCGTCCACCGCGTCGTGCAGGACCCGCACCAGGTCGCCGCGCATGATCTCGTACTCGGACGTGAGGCTCTGGCGGCCGCTTCCCGAGGTGTTGGCCAGGATCGTCGCCCTGGTCCGCCCGCGGGAGTCGACGAACGCGACCCCGGCCTCGTCCACGAGTTCGGCGCGGACCGCGTCGAGCAGCCCCATCCGCCGCACGGCCTCGACGCCCTGACCTCGCAGGTCGACCTGGGCGCCGGTCGCGCGCAGCGCGGGGGAGCGCTCCGCGACGGTCACCCGGTGGCCGCTCCGCGCGAGCCAGAAGGCCAGGGCCTGGCCCGCGATCCCGCCGCCGGCGACGAGGACGCGCAGTGGTTCCGGCATGGTCGCACCCCAAAATCTATCGGTGATAGGTTGCTGCCGAGAGTCGCCTATCAGCGATAGATTTGTCAACGTGACCAAGGTGAACCGCGAGGTGGTCGTCTCGGAGGCGCTCGCGCTGCTCGACGAGGTGGGGCTCGACGCCGTCAGCACCAGGCGGCTGGCCGCGCGCCTGAACGTGGAGCAGCCGTCGCTCTACTGGCACTTCCGCACGAAGAAGGACCTGCTGGCCGCCATGGCGCAGGCGGCGATGGCGCCGCACGCCACGGCGCCGCTACCGGAGCCGGGCGACGACTGGCGCGAGTGGTTCCTGGACAACACGCGCAGCTTCCGGCGCACGCTGCTGCTACGTCGCGACGGCGCGCGGCTGCACGCGGGCAGCACACCGGCAGGCGACCTGGAGCGGCTCCGCCACAAGATGGAGTTCCTGGTCGCCGCGGGGGTGCCCGAACGGGACGCGCGGATGGCGATGCTGGCCGCGAGCCGCTTCACGGTCGGCTGCGTCCTGGAGGAACAGGCCGACGACGGCGCTCCGCCGCCGGCCGGTGTGCCGGTGGTCGAGCACGAGCAGGCGTTCGAGGCCGGGCTCGCCCTCGTGCTCACCGGGCTGGTGCACGCCGCGGGCGTGCGGGACTGACCGGGGTCAGTTCTCGGCGGGCACGCCCGGCACGGGCGGCGGCTCCTGGAACAGGTTCGTCCACGCCGCCTGGTCGGGGCGTGAGGCCGCGCTCACCTGCGGCTGGTGCGTCTCGGTGTGGCTGAACAGCTCGTTCGCCGCGTGCAATGTCATGGAGTGGATCCGATCGGGGGTGAGACAGGCTTCGAACACCTGTGCTGAAGCGCGAGATACCCCATCATGATCGGGTTCAACCACCTGTGGGGCCGCAACGATCTCAGAAGTTTTGAGCGAGTCCCCGACCTGCGGTTTCTTCAGGGTGATCCTGGGCGCTCCGCGCGTCTCGCCCTCGTGGCGATCGTCTCGCGCCTGGCGCGGATGGCCGCGGTGTGCCCGCTGGTCGTGCTGCCGCGGTCGATGGAGCAGGTCCGCCGCCACCCGGAGGACGTCGCCGGGTACGAGGATCCGCTGTTCCCGCTCGGGCACGGCCTGCCGCGGGAGTAGCCGGTGCCACCCAGGCCGCGCGCAACCCGGCAAGGGTTCGTGGCCACCGCACTAGGCTGCGGTCCATGCCGGATTCCAGGGGTGTGCTCGTCACCGGTGCGTCGCGCGGCATCGGCCGTGCGACAGCCGCGGCGTTCGCCGAACGCGGGTACCGGGTGGCAGTGCACCACAGCAGCAGCAGCGACGACGCCGCGCGGACGCTCAACGCGCTCGCGGGCGACGGGCACGTGCTGCTCGGCGCCGACCTGGCCGACCCCGACGCCGCCCGCGGCCTCGTGGAGGAGGCGGCGGACCGGCTCGGCCCGCTGGACGTGCTGGTCAACAACGCCGCGGTCGCGCCGGGCGCCGCCAACGCCCACCGCCTCGGCGACACGTCGTGGGAGGCGTGGACGCAGGCGTGGCGGTCGATGCTCGACGTCACCCTCCTCGGTGCCGTCAACGTCACCTGGGCCTTCGCCCGGCACCTGATCGACCGCGGCGCGCCGGGCAGCATCGTCAACGTCGGCTCGCGCGGGGCGTTCCGCGGCGAACCGGACCACCCGGCCTACGGCGCGAGCAAGGCCGCGCTGCACGCGTTCGGCCAGTCCGCCGCCGTCGCACTGGCACCCCACGGCATCTCGGTCACCTCGGTCGCGCCGGGGTTCATCGCCACCGAACGCCAGGCCGCGAAGCTTGCCGGCGCCGAGGGCGACGCCGTGCGCGACCAGAGCCCGTTCGGCCGGGTCGGCACGCCCGAGGAGGTCGCCGCCGCCGTCGTGCACCTCGCCTCGCCGCAGGCCGCCTGGTCCTCCGGCGCGGTCCTCGACCTCAACGGAGCCTCCTACCTGCGGTGACCGCGGCCCGGCCGCTACCGTGACCCGATGCGCGCCCCCCGGAGAAGGTCGATCGTGGCGGCGAAGCTCGAGACCGACCGCGGCGGCGGGCAGGCGGCGATCCTCGCCGAGCTGCGCCGGTGCCTGCTCGACGGCGTTCCGCCGGGCAGCGCCATCCCGCTCGACGAGGTGGCGGCGGTGTTCGGGGTGAGCCGGATTCCGGTCCGGGAGGCGCTCAAGACGCTGATCGGCGAGGGGCTGGTCGAGCACCGGCAGAACTTCGGCTACTTCGTCGCGAAGCTCACCCGGGAGGAGCTGCACGAGCTCTACGTCGTGCGGGGTGTGCTGGAGGCGGCGGCTCTCGGCGCCGCGGTCGCGCACGCGCAGCCGTCGGACGACGAACTGGCCAGGGCCGCGCACACCGCGCTGGCCGCGGCCCAGGAGGCGGGCGACGTGCGCGCCTACCACCGGGAGAGCCGCCGGTTCCACCTCGCCCTGGTCCGGCCGAGCGGGATGAAGCGGCTGCTCGGCATGTTCGAGTCCGCCTGGAACCTCACGGAACCGTTGCAGCCCATGGCCCACGTGCCCGCCGACGAACGCACCGCCCTGCACGCCGACCACCGGGGGATGCTCGCGGCGTTCGTCGCGCGGGACGCCCCGGCGCTGGTCGAGGCCGCGCGGACGCACCACGACCGGCTGCGGTCCTCGCTCGCGGCGGTGCCGGCGCACACCGGGCTGTTCGCGGACGGGGAAGATATACGTTTCCCGTAGCAGCCGGGAAACAAGTCCTCCCTACGGTGGCGCCATCCCACCAGGCAGGAGTGCGGCGATGACGGCGACAGCGGCGAAAGCCGAACGCGAGCTGGCCTACCACCCGAGGCTGACCAACGCCGACCTGGCCCCGCTGGAGAAGCAGACCTGGGGCTCCTACAACATCTTCGCGTTCTGGATGTCGGACGTGCACAGCGTCGGCGGGTACGTCACCGCCGGCAGCCTGTTCCTGCTGGGCCTGAGCGGCTGGCAGGTGCTGGTCGCGCTGCTCGCGGGGATCGGGATCGTGCACTTCTTCTGCAACCTGGTCGCGAAGCCCAGCCAGCAGACCGGCGTGCCCTACCCGGTGATCTGCCGCAGCGTCTTCGGCGTGCTCGGGGCGAACGTGCCGGCGGTGATCCGCGGCCTGATCGCGGTGGCCTGGTACGGCATCCAGACCTACCTGGCGTCGGCGGCGCTGGACGTGGTGCTGCTCAAGCTGTTCCCGTCGCTGCTGCCGTACGCGGACGTGCAGCAGCACGGGTTCCTGGGGCTGTCCGCGCTCGGCTGGGCGTCGTTCACCGCGCTGTGGCTGCTGCAGGCGGCGGTGTTCTGGACCGGCATGGAGACGATCCGGCGGTTCATCGACTTCTGCGGTCCCGCCGTCTACGTCGTGATGTTCCTGCTGGCCGGCTACCTGATCTCCCGCGCGGGCTGGGGCGCGATCGACTTCACCCCCGGCGACGTGCGGCACACCGGCTGGGCGTCGGTGCCGGTGATGTTCGGCGCCATCGCGCTCGTCGTCTCGTACTTCTCCGGGCCGATGCTGAACTTCGGCGACTTCTCCCGCTACGGCAAGTCGTTCGCCGCCGTCAAGCGCGGCAACCTGCTCGGCCTGCCGGTCAACTTCCTGGTCTTCGCCGTGCTCGTGGTCGTCACCGCGTCGCTGACCGTGCCGGTGTTCGGCGAGCTGCTCACCGACCCGGTGGCGACGGTCGCGCGGATCGACAGCACGTTCGCGATCGTGCTGGGAGCGCTGACGTTCAGCATCGCGACCATCGGCATCAACATCGTCGCGAACTTCATCTCGCCCGCGTTCGACTTCTCCCACGTCAACCCGCGGCGGATCAGCTGGCGCGCCGGCGGCATGATCGCGGCGGCCGGGTCGGTGCTGATCACGCCGTGGAACCTCTACCACAACCCGGCGGTCATCCACTACACGCTGGAGACGCTCGGGGCCTTCATCGGCCCGCTGTTCGGCGTGCTGATCGCCGGGCACTACGTGGTGGCGCGCCAGCGGGTCGACGTGGACGACCTGTTCTCCCTGTCGCCGGCCGGGAAGTACTGGTACCGCAACGGGTACAACCCGAAGGCGCTCGTCGCCACGGTCGCCGCCTCGCTGGTGGCGGTGGTGCCGGTGCTGGTGCCCGCGCTGGCCGCCGCCGCGCCGTACAGCTGGTTCATCGACATGGCGCTGGGCTTCGTCCTCTTCACCCTGCTGTCGCGGGGGAACCGGTGAGGATCGAGGTCGTCAACCCCAACACCAGCGCCGCGATGACCGAGGCGATCGGCCGTGCGGCGCGGGCGATCGCCGGACCGGGGGTGGAGGTGCTGGCCACCTGCCCGGCGATGGGACCGGCGTCGATCGAGAGCCACTACGACGAGGCGCTGAGCGTGCCGGGCCTGCTGGCCGAGATCGCGGCCGGCCGCGCCGACGGCTACGTGATCGCGTGCTTCGGCGATCCGGGGCTCGACGCGGCCCGCGAGCTCGCCGCCGGGCCCGTGGCCGGCGTCGCCGAGGCCGCCATGCGCACCGCGGCCCTGCTGGGACGGGGTTTCAGCGTCGTCACGACCCTGGAACGCACGTGCGGCCGCGCCTGGGACCTCGCCCACCGGTACGGGATGGCCGGGTTCTGCCGCGGCGTCTCCGCGTGCGACGTGCCGGTGCTCGAGGTGGAGGAGGCGGTGGACGCGGTCGTGGCGGCGTGCCGCACGGCGGTGGCGGCCGACCGCTCCGACGTGGTCGTCCTCGGCTGCGCGGGCATGACGGCGCAGCGCGCGGAGATCGAGCGCCGCGTCGGCGTGCCGGTGGTCGACGGCGTCCAGGCCGCGGTGCTGCAGGTGGAGTCGCTGGTGCGGATGGGGTTGCGGACGAGCGCGGCGGGGGAGTTCGCCGCGCCGCCGCCCAAGCCCTACACCGGTGTGCTCGCGTCGTTCGGGAGCAGGGGTGCCACGCTCTCGGCGAGACCGTGACGACCCGGGAGCCCCATGGACGAGCGCCGCCTGCTGGACGAACCTTCCCTGCGCCGCGTGCTGGAGGCGGCGGGACTCGACCCCGGCGCGGTGACCGGCTGGGCCGAGCTGACCGGTGGCACCTACAACACCGCCTACCGCATCACCACCTCCGGCGGCGGGTTCGTGCTGAAGGTGGCGCCGAGCCCGGACGCGCCGCGCATGACCTACGAGCGCGACCTGATGAGGACCGAGGCCGCCTTCTACCGCGCGGCCCGCGGGCACGCCCCGGTGCCGCAGGTCGTGCACGCCGACTTCACCCGCACCCTCGTGCCGTCGGACTTCCTGCTGATGACGGAGGTCCCCGGCCACGCCCTGACGTCGTTGACCGCGCCGGAACGGGCGGCGTTGCGCGCCCAGCTCGGCGAGGTGGTCGCCGGTCTGCACGAGGTGACCGGCACCGGGTTCGGCTACCCGCAACTGGGCCTCGCCCCGACGTGGCGGCGGGGTTTCCTGTCCATGGTGGACTCGGTGCTCGCGGACGCCGCGCGGTTCGGCGTCGAACTCCCCCTGCCCGCCGGGGAGATCTCGGCCCTGCTGAGGTCGCGCGCCGGCCTGCTCGACGAGGTCGACCGGCCGGTGCTCGTGCACTTCGACCTCTGGGACGGCAACGTCCTCGCCGGGCACGGCCGCGTGACCGGGCTCGTCGACGGCGAACGCGCGTTCTGGGGCGACCCGCTCGCCGAGTTCGTCTCGCTCGCCCTGTTCGGCGACATCGAGCGGGACCCGGACTTCCTGGCGGGGTACGGCGCCGCGCCGTTCACCTCCGGCGACCGGGCACGGCTCGCGCTGTACCGCGCCCACCTCTACCTGATCATGCTGGTCGAGGTCGTGCCGCGCGGCTCGTCCGGGAACGAGGAGCTGGAACGGCTGGTGCGCCGGCACCTGTGCGCGGCGCTGGGGGTGGCGGGATGACCGGCGTGCGGCGGGTGCTCGACCAGGTGCGGAACGACCTCACCGACGAGAAGGTCTCGGTCGCCGCTGGCCGACGGGGTCGCGGGCGGTGCCGGACCGGCCTGAGGACCCCGACTCGCCCGGCCGCGTCGGGCCCGGACGTGACCCGCGATCCCCGCCGGGCGCGGGTCGGTGCGACCCGATCTCCACTCCCGGCCCCGCGCCGCTAGACGGACTTGAGCACGCGCACCCGGTCCGCCATCGCCCGCCGCGCCACGTCCGACTCGAACGCGATCGAGTCGAACTCGTGCGGCGCGCCGGGGTGCAGGTGGAACTCGACCGGCACGCCCGCGCGGCTGAGCTTCACCACGTAGGCCAGGTCCTCGTCGCGGAACACGTCGAGCTGGCCCACCTCGACGTAGGCCGGGGGCAGGCCGGTCGCGTCCGCCAGCCTGGCCGGTGCCGCGGTGGCCGGGACGTCCGGTCCGCCGGCGGCGTCGCCGAGCAGGGCGGGCCACGCGGTGAGGCTGTCGTCGTAGGACCACAGCGCGTACGGCGCGATGTGCGGGTCGACCTCGGTGGTGCGGTCGTCCAGCATCGGCATGACCAGGATCTGCCGCGCGATCGCGGGGCCGCCGCGGTCGCGGGTCAGGATGGTCAGGGCCGCCGCCAGGCCGCCGCCGGCGCTGTCGCCCATCACGCCGATCCGCGCGGGGTCGACGCCCAGGCCCTCGGCGTTGTCGTGCAGCCACAGCAGGGCCGCGTAGGCATCCTCGACCGGGGTGGGGAAGGGGTGTTCGGGCGCCTGGCGGTACTCGACGGACAGCATCGGCACGCCGCTCGCCGACACGTACCGCGACACCGGTCCGTCGAACAGGTCGATGTGGCCGAAGATGTAGCCGCCGCCGTGGAAGAACAGCACGGCGGGGCCGGGCGTCGCGCCCTCCTTGGCGTACCAGCGCATCGTGATCGGCGTGCCGTCGGCGGCCGTGGCGTGGTGCTCGGTCGTGGTGACGTCGGCCGGGATCGGCTGGGCCGCGCTCGCGGCGCCGATGATCGGCTCCCACAGGGCCCGGCGCCCGGCGACGTCGCCGACGGCGGGAGGGGTGGCTTGCGCCATCGCGCCGGCCATCGGGGCCAGCGCGGCGGCGATCTCGGGGTCCAGCCCGAGCGTCATGGTCTTCTCCTCAGCGGGGGGTGGGTCAGGCGACGACGAAGACGACCTTGCCGCGCACCTCGCGTGCGGCGGCCTGGACGTGGATCTCGGGCAGGCCGGTCAGCGGCACGCGCCGGGCGACGTCGACCCGCAGGTCGCCGGAGTCGACCAGGGCCACGAGCTTCGCGAGCTGCTCGGCGTCGCTGCGGACGTAGAGGTTGACGCCCCGCACGCCGCGTGCGTCGTCGGTGGGCGCGGGCATCCAGATCGTCGTGTTGACGACGGCCCCGCCGTCGCGGACCAGCGACGGCAGCTGCGCCAGCACCTCCGGGTCGACGGGCGCGAGGTTCAGCACGAGGTCGACCGGCTCGGTCACCGCCGAGAGCACGTCGGTGGCGGTGTGGTCGACGACCTCGTCGGCACCGGCGGTCCGCACGGCCTCGGCGCTCGCCGGACTGGCCGTGGCGATCACGTGGGCACCGGCCTGCCTGGCGAGCTGGACGGCGTACCCGCCGACCGGTCCGCCCGCGCCGTTGACCAGCACGCGCTGCCCGGCCTCGAGCCCGCCGTGGTCGAAGAGCGCCTGGTAGGCGGTGAGCCCGACCAGCGGCAGCGCGGCGGCGTCGGCCAGCGGGAGCTTCCGGGGCGCTGCGGTCAGGGCCTCCGCCGGCGCGATGACGAACTCGGCCGCGGCGCCGGGCTTGGTCATCGGCAGGAACCCGACGACCTCCTCGCCGACCGCCAGGCCCTCGACGCCCTCGCCGAGCGACTCGACCGTGCCGGCGACGTCGAGGCCCGGGGTGTGCGGCAGGCCGACCGGGATCGGTCCCTGCATGACGCCCAGGCGGATGTTGCCCTCGACCGGGTTGAACGTCGTGGCCGTGACGCGGACCAGGACCTCGCCGGCGGCGGGAACGGGCTGCTCCACGTCCTCGTACCGCAGGACCTCGGGGCCGCCGAACTCGTGGAAACGCACTGCCTTCATGACCGCTCTCCCTCATCTTTTGCTTCGAACTCGAAGCAACTGGGACCGACAGTAGACCTGCTTCGAATTCGAAGCAAAGTGACGTGGAGCACGGGGTCAGCGGGGAGGACCGAGCACGACGTTGCCGGAGATCTCGGCGGCCTCGGCGAGTAGCGACAGCGGGATCTCGAACCCCTCGGGACGCGGTGCGCGCAGGTCGCGGCCCGCGTGGCGGAACATCCTCTCCAGGCCGCCGGGGGTGGAGATGAGCAGCAGGTCGGCCCGCTCGGAGGTGATCCGGTAGCTGTGCGGGACGCGGCGCGGCAGGAAGACGATCCCGCCCTCGCGCAGCTCGTGCTCCTCGTCGCCCGCCCACACCAGCGCCGACCCGGCCAGCAGCAGGAACACCTCGTCCTCGTGGGTGTGCAGGTGCCACGGCGGCGCTTCGCCGAGGCCCGCGTCGAAGCGTCCGACGGTCAGCTGCCCGCCGGTGGCGGCGGAGTCGAGCAGGACGCTGAACACGCTCCCGCCGATCCACTCGAGCTGCTGCTGGTCCTCGCGCTGGGCGAGGTGGGGGATGCTCACGGTCGTCCTCGGGGGCCGGTGGGACGGCGGCGCCGTCCTCCTGCACGAACCCTCGTTCGTCCGGCCGTCCGATCGCCACGTCCCGGAGTGCTCACCGGTGTCCGGCTCTGCCCGGCACGTCCCTGCTCCTTCGAATTCGAAGCAGTAGGCTGGAGGGCATGGCCGACTCAGCCCCGTCGCTCGACCCCGTCCAGCTCGGCGCCTACTTCGCCCTCGTCGAGGTGACCAGCCTGCTGCGGCACGCGGTCGAGCAGCAGCTCAAGGAGGCGGGCGACCTGAGCTACGTGCAGTTCCAGCTGCTCGCGCGGCTCGGCGACTCCCCGACGGGCAGCCACCGCATGACCGACCTGGCCGACGGCGTCGTCTACAGCCGCAGCGGCCTGACCTACCAGGTGGGGCTGCTGGAGAAGGCGGGCCTGGTCGGCCGCACGCCCTCCGCCGAGGACGAGCGCAGCGTCACGGTCACCATCACCGACGCGGGCCGCGCGCTGCTCGGCAAGGTGCTGCCCGGGCACGTCGAGGTCGTCAGCGGGCTGCTGTTCGAGCCGCTGTCCCGCGACGACGTGACCGCGCTCGCCGGCCTGCTGGCGCCCGTGCGCGACCACATGCGGTCGACGCCGCCGCGCTCGGCCGCGCCCCGCCGCCGCAGGGGCTGACCTCAGCGGGCCAGGAGGTGCTCGACGAGCCGCTCCCTGGCCAGGGCCAGGTGGCGCCGGTAGGTGCCGTAGGGCACGCCGAGCCGCCGCGCGGTCGCCCGGTGGGTGCCCGAGGCCGAGAGGTAGGTGGCGGTGAGGGCGTCGTGCGCCTTGACTCCGGCGGGGTCGACCCGCACCGCGGCGAGCGCCGCCGTGATGGCCTCGCGCAGGTCCGCGGCGGGATCGGCCGAGTCCGGCGGCACGAGGTGCGACCGCAGCAGCGCGCTGGTCGCGAACTCGCGGGGAGCCCGCCACGTCCGCAGCGCCTCGAAGACGCCCGCCTCGAACTCCGCGCGCGGCAGGTGGCCGGGCCGGGCCGGCCACTGCTCGACGGGCACGGCGGTGGCCCGCACCCGGTGCTCCGCCCACTGCTCGACGGACTGCCGCCGCCAGTCCCTGCCGAGGACGTGCCGGCGCCGTCCGCCGACGTCCACCACCACGAACGGCTGCAACCCGGCGGCGTCGAGACGGTGCCGCCACCGTTCGACGTCCTCCACGACGGTGAAGGTCAACGCCCGCCCGTGCGTCCTCGTCTCCGCGGCGACCCACCGCCGGTCGACCAGGTCCGCCGGAGCCGACTGCGAAGCGAAGCGCTGGACGCCCAGGTGCTCGCCCCGGCGCAGCGGCGCGGTCGCCTCGACGTGGTCCCACAGCGCGGCGGCCACCGGGTCGGCCGCCCGGTCCTGTGGCGGCAACGCCTCCAGCCGCAGGAACGCCGCGAACCCCAGGACAGTCCCGCCGGAGCGGTAGACGCGGAAGTCCTCCGGCCGGCGCCGGAGCCAGTGCGCCACCTCGGGATCGTCCCCGCCGGCGAGCACCTCGCCGGGTGCGAGCGGCGTGTCCTCGACGGCGGAGCGCAGGTCGGGCGGGCCGCCGAAGAGGAACAGCCACTCCGCGGCCCGCGCGAGGGCGTCGTCCCCGGCCGCGCGGCGCACCGCGTCCAGGCACGCCACCGAGATCCGCGCCCGCACCTCCTCGTGCCGGTCGGAGTCCCGCCAGCGCAGGTCGGCGTCGAGCGTCGCCCGCACCGCGGCGTGGGGGACCAGCCCGTCCGCGGTGGCCTCGACGTAGGGCCGGCGGCGCAGCCAGGAGAACACCTCCGCGGCGTCCTCGTCGCCCAGGACCGCGCGCAGCACCGGCTCGCGCGTGACGCGGGCCAGTGCGAGGACGTCGAGCCCGCGCCGGTGCACGGCGTTCGGCACGTCGCCCACCAGCCGGTCCACCAGGGTCGTGAGGACGTCGCCCGTGGGCCGGAACCGCGCGCCGGGGACCGAGGCGGCGAGGGTGAGCGCAAGCGGGTTGCCCCCGGCGAACGCCTTCACGGCACCGCGCTGCTCCGGTGCGAGTCCTCGCGCGGCGAGCAGTGCGTCGGCCGCGGCGTCGTCCAGCGGGCGCACGGCCAGCGCGGTGAAGAGCTCCGCCCGGCCGGGGTCGAGCGTCCACTCGGGTTCGGGAGCGGTCCGGCTCGCGAGCACCACGGTCGTGCCGCCCGCGAGCCGGGGCAGGAACTCCTCGCGCAGCCACGGTTCGAGGTGCCCGCAGCGGTCGAAGGTGTCGAGCAGCAGCACCGCGCCGGGCTGGACGCACGCCGGCGCGGCGGCCTCCTCCAGCAGGCGCCGGTCCGCACCGAGGAACCGGGCGTCGACGTGCACGACCTCGCGCCCGGCGAGCCGCGCCCGCCGGGCGGCGTGGCGCAGCAGCGCGGACTTGCCGACGCCGCCGGGGCCGTGCAGGTGGGCGACGAGCGGGGAGTCCGCCGCGCCGGCCAGCACGCGGTCGAGCACCGCCCGTTCCGCGTCCCTGCCCGCGAGCACCGCGTCCCGGAGCGAGGTGGTGATCGACACCTCCCCAGGATCACCTCCGGCGGGACCGGTCAGCCTGGGCCGGGGTGGCCCACCCTGATGACGGCGGAGCCGCTGCCGGCGCGGACGACCTCGGCGAGCCGGCCCTCGTGGACCGACCCCGGCGCGGGCGTCAGCAGCACCGCCTGGAGGCGGTCGCCCGGCACCTCCAGCAGGGACCCGTCGAGGGCGATGTCCCCCACGCCCGGATGCCCGAAGACGGCCCGGGTCTCGAACCGTGCGACGGCTTTCGGCGCCCGCCACAGCGTGTCGAACGACCGGCTCGTGGTGCGCAGCTCGTCGACGAGCTCCGCGAGCGGCTCGTCGGCCGGGTAGCGCAGCGCCGTGCTGTGCAGCCGGGCGGCGAGCGTCGCGCGGAACACCGCCGCCTCCTCGTCGTCGCGGCGGATCTCCCGGTGCGCCCGGGAGAACGTGCGCCACGCGACGTTCCAGTCCCGCGGCTGCCGGTTCGCCGCCCCCGCCCCGAGCGCCATCCAGGCGCCGTTGACGGCGACGACGTTCCACGCCGCGTCGGTCAGGAACGCGGGCGTGCCGGGCACCCGCTCCAGCAGCCGCAGCGCGCCGGGCCCGGCCTCGCGCGGCACCCGGCCGTCCGCCGGGGCGTACCCGGCCAGCGCGCAGAGCCGTTCGTACTGCGCCGGTCCGACCCGCAGCGCGCGGGCGATCGCGTTCACCACCGCGGCCGACGGGTGCCGGCGGCCCTGTTCGAGCCGCCGGACGTGGTCCGCCGACACCCCGGCCAGCTCGGCGAGCTCCTCCCGCCGCACGCCGCGGGCCCGCCGGCCACCGGGTGGCAACCCGATGGCGGCGGGGTCCGTGCTCTCGCGCAACCGGCGCACCTCCGCGCCGAGTTCCTGCAACGCCATCACGCAAGTGTCCCTTGTGGAGCAAATGCGCGTCTCAATTGCGACGGTGGTCAGCCGGTGGTGCAGGTGCTGCCGTTGAGGGCGAACGAGGTCGGCACCGCCGTGTTCCCGTTGTGGGAGGCCTGGAAGCCGATGTCGACCGACCGGCCGGGCGGGATCGTGGCGTTGTGCCCGGCGTTGCGCGCGGTGACCTGCCCGGCCGACGGCGAGTAGGTGGCGTTCCAGCCGGAGGTGATGGTCTGCCCGGACGCCAGGGTGAAGGCGAGGGACCAGCCGGTGATCGCCGCGGTGCCGGTGTTGGTGATGGACAGGCTCGCGGTGAGGCCGTTGTTCCAGGCGTTGACGGTGGCCTTGACGCCGCAGGCGCCGGGGACCGGGTCCGGGCCCCCGCCGCCGGTGAGGCCGAAGAACTCGAGCGCGGCGGCGGCCATGCCCGCCGAGGGCAGGCTGTGCCCGGCGCCCTGCACGCTGATCGACTCGACCTGGGTCGAGTACCGGCTGCGGTTCCAGCCCGCCCGCGGGGTGTCGGTGGAGGTGGGCGTCTGGCTCAGGCCGAACACGTTCGTCCACTGCTCGACCTCCTCCCGCAGCAGGGAGTACGGCACGAGCGTGTCCGCGGTGCCGTGCCACAGCTGCATCCGCGGCCGCAGGCCGGTGTAGCCGGGGTAAGCCTGCCGGACGAGGGTGCCCCACTCCTGCGGGGTGCGGTTCGCGCCGCCGCCCCCGGTGCACCTGCTGCTGCCCGGCGGGTAGTCGGCGGCGTTGGCGAAGCAGCCGAACGGCACGCCCATGAACGCCGCGCCCGCCTTGAAGACGTCCGGGTAGAGCGCCAGCATCTCGTTGGTCATCATGCCGCCGGAGGACGACCCGGTGGCGAAGACGCGGTCCGGGTCGCCGCCGTAGCGCTGCTGGACGTGGTTGACCATCGAGACGATCGACACCGGGTCGCTGCCGCCGCCGCGCCGCTTGGCCGCGTCCGACCACGTGTCGAAGCACTTGCCGAACCCGGCCTCCTGCTGAGCGCTCGGGTAGATGACGACGAAGCCGAGCCGGTCGGCGAGCGAGGCGAACTCGCTGCCGGAGTAGAAGCCGGGCCCGGAGCCGCCGCAGCCGTGCATGGCGACCACGATCGCGGGCTTGGCCGGGCGGGTGTCGGGCACGTACACGTGCATCCGCATCCCGCCGGGGTTGTCGCCGAAGCTCGTCACCTCCACCAGTGCGGCGGCGGACGCCGGCGCTGTCGGCACGACGCAGGTCGCCAGGGTGAGGGCTACGGCCGTCAGGATCTTTCCGAGAGTGCGCACAACCGACCTCCGGTCAGGGTTTCCGGGGCTCTCGGACCGGGAAGCTATTCAGTTTCATGACGGCCGTCAATTTTTCGGCCAACGAATGCGGTTGGGTGTTCGACGAACGACGCCCGCGGCTCATCCGTCCTTTGTGGCCGGTACCTCCACCACGGTGACGCGCACGCCCGCGGCCCGGATCGCCGCCACCGCGGCGGGGTCGGCGGACAGGTCCGTGACGACTTCGTGCACGTCGTGGATGTCGGCGATGCGGGCGAGCGTGGCCTTGCCGAGCTTGCTGCCGTCCGCCATCACGACCACCCGCCGGGCGCGGCTGAGCATCGCGCGGTTGGTGCGCGCCTCGTTCTCGTCGTGCGTGGTGATGCCCGCGGCGGCGTCGATGCCGTCGACACCGATGAACGCGGTGCCGATGCTGATCGACGCCAGCACGTGCTCCGCCCACGGGCCGACGAGCTCGTAGGACTGCGGCCGGGCGACGCCGCCGACCACGACGAGCTTGTGCCGCGGGTGCAACGCCATCTCCATGGCGATGTTCAGCGCGTTCGTGACGACGGTCAGGTCGGCGCGGCCGGGCAGCTGCTTCGCCAGCTCGCTGGTGGTGGACCCGCCGGTCAGCGCGATCACGTGCGAGCCCGGCGGCAGCATGCGGACCGCCTGGCGCACGATGGCCCGCTTGGCGTCGCGCGACCGGCCGCCGCGGTAGCGCACCGGCACCTCGTTCCCGGCGCCCTGCGGCTTCGCCCCTCCGTGCGTCCTCGTCAGCAGCCGCTGCTCCTCCAGCTGCGCCAGGTCGCGGCGCAGCGTCGCGGACGAGACGCCGAGCCGGGAGCAGAGGTCGCCGACCTGCAGCGAACCCGTTTCCCGGAGCACCCGCAGTATTTCGGACATGCGTTCCGCCCGCGTGGTGCGCCTTTTCCGCACACGCCTTTCCGGCGCGGCGGAATCCGTCGAGTCGACCATGGAACGGAGCGTACGACAACTCTTCCCGGTGAGCGATTGTGCACGCGCAGCTTCACCCGGAGCGACGCCTGAACAGGCCAGACGCAGCGAAACGCTCACTCGGAATGCTCACTTGAGCGGCGAGTCTTGCCACTCGCGCAGCGTCGGCCGTACGAATGCAGCACTCGTCGAACCGGCGGACCGGCCGGGCGACTCGCAGCGATCAACGGCATTCGGAGAAAGCGGCCGAATGCGTCTGGGAAGTGTCCCGGTAATCGGAAGGCGGCACCATGGGTGAACGTGGGCTCGGCACCAGCTGGACCGCGCGGGAGATCGGGCAGCAGCCCGCCACCTGGCCGCGGGTGGCCGACGCGCTGCGACGGGTCCGGGCGCGGGTCGACGGGCTGGTGGGCGCCGCGCTGGCCGACCCGGCCACCCGGATCGTGCTGACCGGCGCGGGGACGTCCGCGTTCATCGGCGAGGTCGTGGCCCCGGCGCTGGCGCGCCACCTCGGCAGGCCGGTGGAGACGATCGCCACGACCGACGTCGTCGCCGACCCGCGCGCCGCCGTCCCCGACGGGCGGCCCGTGCTGCTGGTGTCGTTCGCGAGGAGCGGCAACAGCCCGGAATCCCTTGCGGCGGCGGAACTCCTGCACCGGCTGACGCCGCGCCTGCGGCACCTGGTGATCACCTGCCACCCGCAGGGCGAGCTGGGCGCGCGGTGGGCCGGCGCGGACGACGCCGTCGTGGTCGCGCTCCCCGAGGAGACCCACGACCGCAGCTTCGCGATGACGTCGTCGTTCACCGGCATGGCCCTGGCCGCGCTGCTGGCCTTCGGCGTGGACGTCGACGTGGCCGCGATGGCGCGGCAGGCGACCGCCGTGCTGGACGGCGCCGCGGAACGGGCGTCGGCGATCGCCGGGGCCAAGCCGGACCGCCTGGTGTACCTGGGGTCCGGCGCGCTGCGGGGCCTCGCGAAGGAGGCCGCGCTGAAGAGCCTGGAGCTGACCCGCGGCCAGGTGGTCGGCATCGCCGACTCGTCGCTGGGCTTCCGGCACGGCCCCAAGTCGGTGCTGGACGACCGCACGATCGCGGTCGTCTTCCTGTCCACGGACCCGTACGCGCGGTCCTACGACGTCGACATCGCGCGGGAGCTCGTGCAGTCGCTCGGCACCGACCGCGTGGTCGTGGTGGGGGAGGCGGAGCCCGCCGAGTGCGGGGGAGCGCAGGTGTGGCCCGTCGGCGGCACGTACGGGTCGCCGTCGGAGTGGGCGCTGGTCGCGGTGATCACGGCCCAGACGACGGCGCTCGCGTGCTCGCTCGCGCTGGACCTGACGCCGGACAACCCGTTCCCCGGCGGCGAGGTCAACCGCGTGGTGCAGGGCGTGGTCATCCACGAGTTCCCGGAAGGGGAGTGAGCGAGATGTTCCTCGGCGTCGACGGCGGCGGCACGAAGACCGCGTTCTGCCTGGTGGACCTGGACGGCCGGGTGGTCGCGGAGGCGCGCACCGCCAGCGTCTACTACCTCAGCGACGGCATCGGGATCGTGGAACCCCTGCTGCGCCAGGGGATCGGCGAGGTCTGCGCCACCGCGGGCATCGCGGTCGCGGACATCACCCACGCCTTCTTCGGCCTCCCCGCCTACGGGGAGATCAGCGGCGACGTCCCGGTGCTCGACGCGCTGCCCGCGAAGATCCTCGGCGGCGCGCACTACCGCTGCGGCAACGACATGATCTGCGGCTGGGCCGGGTCCCTCGGCGGGATCGACGGCATCAACGTCGTCGCCGGCACCGGGTCGATCGCCTACGGCGAGCACGACGGCCGGCAGTGGCGCGGCGGTGGCTGGAGCGAGCTCTTCGGCGACGAGGGGTCCGGCTACTGGGTCGCGGTCAACGGCCTCAACGCCTTCAGCCGCATGGTCGACGGGCGCCTGCCCGCCGGGCCGCTCGTCGGCGAGATGCGCAACGCCCTCGGCCTGGTCGCCGACTTCGACGCCATCGACGTCGTGGTGAACCGGTGGCACGGCGACCGCGGCAAGATCGCGAACCTCAGCAAGGTGGTCGTCGCGGCCGCCGACGCCGGGGACATCGCCGCCGCCGGGATCCTCGGCCGGGCGGGCCGCGAGCTCGCGCTGCTCGTGAACGTCGGCCGCGCCGCGCTCGAGTTCCCCGCCTCCCACCGGGTGCCGGTGTCCCACTCCGGCGGCATGTTCGGCTCGGCGCAAGTGCTGGCGTCGTTCCGCGAGTCGCTGACCCTCGACTTCGACCTGCGCGCACCCCTGCTGGAACCGCACATCGGCGCCGCACTCCACGCGGCACGCCTGCACGGACACCCGTTGCGGGCAGAGCACATCTCCTCCGCCGCCCTCTCCCCCTGAGGAGTCGACCATGACCGGATCCGGCACCACCCCCACCGCCCTGCGCGCGAACAGCTGGATTCCCTACGCGGGACTGCTGGTGCTGTTCTGGGGAGTGTGGGGCGCGTTCTCCGCGCTGCCCACGAAGCTCTACGCCTACCCCGACCCTATGGTCTACGTCGTGTGGTCGCTGACCATGCTCATCCCGGCGTGGGTCTCGTTGCGGGGCAAGAAGTTCGACCGCAGCCGCACCGCCGCCACCTACGGCCTGGTGATCGGCCTGACCGGCGCGGGAGGCCAGCTGCTGCTGTTCAAGGCGCTCACCATCGGGCCCGCCTACGTGATCTTCCCGATCGTCGCGCTGTCCCCGGCGATCACCGTGCTGATGGCGTTCGGCCTGCTGCGCGAACGGCTCGGCCTGCTGTCCTGGGCCGGCGTGGGGCTGGCGCTCGTCGCCATCGTGCTCTTCTCTGTCTCCACCGGGGACGCCGCCGGCAGCGGCTGGCTGTACCTGCTGCTCGCCGTCCTCATCTGCGTGGCGTGGGGCGTGCAGGCGTTCTACATGCGCAAGGCGGCGCTCGCCGGGGTGGACGACGCGTCGACGTTCGGCTGGATGACCATCAGCGGCCTGGTGCTGATCCCGGTGGCACTGCTCATGATGGGCGGCCTGCCGCTCGGCTTCCCGTGGCAGGCGCCGGCTCTCACCGCCGGAACGCAGGTGCTCAACGCCGTCGGCGCGCTGTTCCTCGTCATGGCCATGAGCCGCGGCAAGGCCTCGATCGTCGCCCCGGTCACCAACGCCATGGCGCCGGTGCTGACGATCGTGCTGTCGCTGCTGGTGTTCGGTGCGACGCCGAGCGCGTTCCAGGTCGTCGGCATCGTGCTGGCGCTCGTCGGCTCCACGCTGATGGTCTACCGCGCGGAGAAGAGCAGCGAGGCGGTCCCGGCCGCCGGGGCGGCGCCGTGACGAACCGGGTCCTGACGGTCACGCTCAACCCCGCCGTCGACGTCACCTACCGCGTGCCGGCCCTGCGGGTCGGGGAGACCGTCCGCGTCCCGCAGGTGCGGTCGCGGGCCGGCGGCAAGGGCGTGAACGTGGCGGCCGTGGTCACCGCGCTGGGCGGCGAGAGCCTCGTCCTCGCGCTGACCGCGGCCGCGGAACCGGACGAGTTCCGCGCGGGACTGCGGGAGCTGGGCCTCGCGCACCGGCTCGTGCCCGCACTCCCGGCCGTGCGCAGGACGATCGCCGTCGTCGCCGACGACAGCACGACCATGTTGCAGGAGAACGGGTTCCCGGCCCGTCCCGGAGCGGAGGCGGGGATCACCGCCGCGCTGCGGGACGAGCTGGCGGCCGGTGCGGGCGCCGTCGTGATCTCCGGCTCGGTGCCGGTCGCGATGGACCCGGAGGTGCCCGCGAGACTCGCGCGGCTGTGCGCCGGGTTCGGCGTGCCGGTCATCGCGGACGTGTCCGGCGCGGCTCTGCGCGCGGCCGCGTCGAGCGGGGCGGTGCTGATGCCGAACGAGGACGAGCTGGCCGAGCTCGCGGGGGACGGACCTGCCGGGGACCTGGTGGCCGGGGGAGCGGCCGCCGTGGTGGCCACCGCCGGGCGCGCAGGGGCGACCGCGGTGACCGCCCGGGGTTCCTGGCGGGCCCGCCCGGTCGAGGTGGTCGCCGGCAACCCGGCGGGAGCCGGGGACGCGGCCGCGGCCGCGCTGGCGCTCCACCTCGCCCGGGCCGGGCACGACCTCGACTGGCCCGCCGCACTCGCCGACCTGGTGGCCACGTCCGCCGCCGCGGTGCTGCGGCCGGTCGCCGGCGAGATCGACCACGAGGCGCGCGCCCGCTGGATTCCGTTGACGACTGTGGAGGAGACACGATGACCGCGGAGTGGGCCGCGCTGCTCGGGGAACTGCGGGCGGGGCGACGTGCCGTGGGCGCGTTCAACGCGATCATGATCGAGCACGCGGAGGCCATCGTCGCCGGCGCGGAGCTGAGCGGCCTGCCGGTGATCCTGCAGATCTCGCAGAACGCCGTGCGCTACCACGGTTCCCTGGCGCCGTTCGCCCGCGCGTGCCTGCAGCTCGCCGCCGACGCGACCGCGCCCGTGCTCGTGCACCTCGACCACGTCGAGGACGAGCGGCTGATCTTCGAAGGACTCGACCTCGGCATCACCTCGGTCATGTTCGACGCCTCGAAGCTGGGCTACGAGGACAACGTCGCGAGGACCCGCGAGGTCGTGGACCGCTGCCACGCCGGCGGATGTCTCGTCGAGGCCGAGCTGGGCGAGGTCGGCGGCAAGGACGGTGCCCACGCGCCCGGCGTGCGCACCGATCCCCGGGAAGCGGCGGAGTTCGTCGCGGCGACCGGTGTCGACTCGCTGGCGGTGGCCGTCGGGTCCTCGCACGCGATGACGGACCGCAGCGCGGTGCTCGACGAGTCGCTGATCGCCGCGCTGGCCGGGGCGGTGCCGGTCCCGCTGGTGCTGCACGGGTCCTCCGGGGTCACCGACGACGGACTGCGCGGCGCGGTGGCCGCCGGCATCGTGAAGGTCAACATCGGCACGCGCCTGAACCAGGTGCTGACCGAGGCGGTCCGCGCCGTGCTCGGGGAGCGCGAGGAGCTGACCGACCCGCGCCGCTACCTCGCGCCCGGCCGCGACGCGGTGCGCGACGAGGTGGCGCGGATGCTCACCGTGCTGGCGAAGTGAGCGCGGCCAGCGTGATCCGCTGAGCCGTCCGGACGGTGGCGGGCAGTGCGGCCGGATCGCGGCCGATGCGGTCGCACCCCGCGCGCATGGCGCCGGACAGCAGCTCCACGGTCAGCTCGGCATCCTCGACGTGGAACTCGCCGGCGGTCACGCCGTCCTCGACGACGGCGCGCACCTCGGCGACGAGCTCGGTGAACGGGTTGTCCCGCCCGTCCGGCAGGGCGGCGACCAGGGAGCCGGAGTTCGGCAGGAACATCAGCCGCAGCGCGGGGTTCGTCGACTCGGACAGCACGAGCTCGACGATCTGCGCCACCCGCTCCGCCGCCGGTTCCGGCGACCGCGCGATCGCCGCCACCCGCCCGGCCAGCGGACGGCTCGCCCGGCGCGCGAGCTCCAGGACGAGCGTCTTCTTGTCGGCGGCGTAGTTGTAGAGCGTGTTGCGCGCGAGACCGGCCTCGGTCGCGATGTGGCCGAGGGTGAGCGAGTCGTAGTCGCGCTCGAGCAGCAGCCGCCGCACGGCCTCGGTGAGGCCTGCCCACACCAGCTCGTGGTGCTCCTCGATGGTGGCGGCGCGGATCCGCGGCATCGTGCTGCTCTCCTCTAGGTGGTGGCCGGACTCGGCTGGTTCTCCTGGTGGACCGCGGTCAGCTTGACACGGTTCAGCCGCCAGCCGTGCGGGGTGCGCACCGCCTCGTCGTCGTAGAAGCCGACGACCAGCCACCGGTCGGCGCCGGGCAGCCAGTGCTCGGCGCGGACGTGGGCGTGGATCTTCGCGGTGTCGCCGTCGACCTCGACGACGTGCCCGGTGATGGCGTGGTGGGTGGCGAGGAACGGCGCGAAGCTCGCACTGAGCACCTGGACGTAGTCGGCCAGCGGCACCGTCATCTCCGGCAGGCCCGTGACGGACGCGAAGTCGAGCGTGAGCGGGTCGGTGAAGACGCGGCCGGGCAGCGTCGTGAACTCCTTCAGGTCCGCGATGTCGGCGTACCGGCCGAGGAGCTCGATCAGTTCGGCGCGATCGTCGGGCGTGGTCATGACGTCCTCCAAGTTTTGGGCCCAACCAAACGGAAAAATAAAAAAACAAGTGAGAAAAAAAAAAAAG
>NZ_JBHXCW010000132.1:0-21677 GCF_042725365.1 Lentzea sp. NPDC060358
CTCCTG
This sequence comes from Lentzea sp. NPDC060358, assembly GCF_042725365.1. Taxonomy (NCBI): domain Bacteria; kingdom Bacillati; phylum Actinomycetota; class Actinomycetes; order Pseudonocardiales; family Pseudonocardiaceae; genus Lentzea; species Lentzea sp. NPDC060358. The sequence continues at coordinate 7 of NZ_JBHXCW010000132.1, forward strand.
GGAGGGCGGCCCTTTTGTGCTGCTAGTCGATGCCTCGGACGATGTGGTCTTCGTTCTCGGGTGGCCATATGTCGCTGTTTTCCATGCCTACGAAGGTAGGTATGGTGATTCAGCTCTCACTTGAGGAACGGTTGTCCGGTTTCAGTCGTCCAGCAGTGCCACCGCGCGGGTCCAGCCCGCGCCTGCGCCCTTGATCTTCACCGGGAACGCCACGACGGTGAAACCGAAGTCCGGCAACGCCTCCAGGTTCGACAGGCGCTCGATCTGGCAGTACTCGCGGTCGCGGCCGGCGAAGTGCGCGGGCCACAGCACGCTCTCGTCCTTCGTCTGCAGGTAGCGCTTCACGATGTCCGGGAACGGCGCGTCGAGGCTGAACGCGTCGGTCGCGATCACCTTGACTCCCAGGTCCAGCAGGAAGTTCGTGGCGGGGCCGTCCAGTCCGGTGTAGTCGGTGAAGTAGGTCTGGGTGCCCGCGTGCTCGGCGGCGCCGGTGTCGAGGATGACGATGTCCATCGGCTTCGGCGTGTAGCCGATGCGCGCGAACTCCTTCTCCAGCACCTCGACGCCGATCACGCCGGTGCCGTGGCCGCGGACGTCCAGCTTCACGCCGGGGTTGTGGAACCACTCCAGCGGCATCTCGTCGATGTGGCGCGGGGTGCCGTTGCCGTAGGTGGTCTTCGAGCCGTAGTGCGACGGCGCGTCGACGTGCGTCCCGGTGTGCGAGGTCAGGCTGATCCGGTCCAGCGTGAGGAACTCGGAGTCCCGCAGCACGGACACGTCGAACTCGATGCCGAGCCTCGCCTTGAGCTGCTCGGCCATGTGTTCGGCACCCTGGGCGGCCGTGAGCACCTCGTGCGTCACCGGGTCCGCTTCGTACGCGGATGCGTCAATGTGGGAAGACAGATCGATGATGCGCATGGTGCAGAGCGTGGCGGTCGTTCCTTGAGCACGTCTCAAGAGGCGGTGGGCATGGTTTTCCCTGGTATGACACCGCTTCTGGAGGAGCCACCTCATGATCACCTTCCTCAACCGCTTCACGCTCACCGGTGACGCCGAGGAGTTCGAGAAGGCCTTCGACTCCACCGCGGCCTTCCTCCGCGAGCAGCCGGGCCTGATCCGGTACACGCTCTCGCGCCAGCTCGACGACCCGGCGTCGTACATCAACATCGCCCTGTGGGAGAGCGCCGACGCCCTGCGCGCCGCGCTGGGGCACCCGGACTTCGGCAACCACGCGAAGGCCATGCGCGGCCTGGCGGAGTCCACCGGCGCGATCTTCACGCCGCGCCTGTCGTTCGAAGCCTGACATGGGTCCGTTGCAGGGCCTGGAGGTCGTCGAGTTCGGCGGCATCGGGCCCGGCCCGCACGGCGCGATGCTGCTCGCGGACCTCGGCGCGGCGGTCACCCGCGTCGAGCGCCCGTCCGGTGGCCTGTCCGTGGTGCCGGACGCCTCGCGCGACTTCCTGTTGCGCGGCAGGCGTTCGGTGTCCGCGGACCTGAAGTCCCCCGAGGGCCGCGCCGCCGTGCTGTCGTTGGTCGCCGGGGCCGACGTGGTGATCGAGGGCTTCCGCCCCGGCGTGCTCGAACGGCTGGGGCTGGGCCCGTCCGACTGCCTCGCGGTCAACCCGCGGCTCGTCTACGCGCGGATGACGGGCTGGGGCCAGGACGGCCCGCTCGCCCAGCGCGCCGGCCACGACATCAACTACCTGTCGGTGACCGGGGTGCTGCACGCGATCGGCAAGCCGCCGCTCAACCTCGTCGGCGACTTCGGCGGCGGGTCCCTGTACCTGGTGCTGGGCGTGCTCGCGGCGTTGTGGGAACGGCAGCGCACCGGCCTCGGCCAGGTCGTCGACGCGGCGATCGTCGACGGGGTGGCGTCGCTCGCGCAGATGATCTGGTCGATGAAGGCGCAGTCGGTCTGGGAGGACGCGCCGGACGCGAACCTGCTCGACGGCGGGTGCCCGTTCTACTCGATCTACGAGTGCGCGGACGGCCGGTCCGTCGCGGTGGGCTCGCTGGAACCGCAGTTCTACGCGCTGCTGCTGGCCGGTCTGGGGCTCGACGCCGCCGACCTGCCGGAGCAGCTCGACCGCGACGGCTGGCCGGTGCTGCGCAAGACGTTCGCCGAGGTGTTCCTGACGCGGACCCGCGACGAGTGGGCGGACGTGTTCGCCTCGACCGACGCCTGCGTGACCCCGGTGCTGACGCTGCGGGAGGCGTCCGCGCACCCGCACCTCGTGGCCCGCGGGGTGTTCACGCAGGAAGGCGCCGCAGTGCCTGCACCGCGCTTTTCCACGGACTAAGTTCATCCCGTGGAACTGCGCATCTTCACCGAGCCCCAGCAGGGGGCGAGCTACGACGACCTGCTCCGCGTGGCGAGGACGGCCGAGGACGCCGGGTACGGCGCCTTCTTCCGCTCCGACCACTACCTCCACATGGGGTCGGTCGACGGACTGCCCGGCCCGACGGACCCGTGGATCACCTTCGCGGGCCTGGCCCGCGACACCACGCGGATCCGCCTGGGCACGCTGATGACCGCCGCGACGTTCCGCTACCCCGGACCGCTCGCCATCAGCGTCGCCCAGGTCGACCAGATGTCCGGCGGCCGCGTGGAGTTCGGCATCGGTGCCGGCTGGTACGAGGCCGAGCACACCGCGTACGGCATCCCGTTCCCGGCGCTGGGGGAGCGGTTCGAGCGCTACGAGGAACAGCTCGCGATCATCACCGGCCTGTGGGAGACCCCGCTCGGCGGCACGTTCTCCTTCGAGGGCGAGCACTACTCGCTCACCGACTCGCCCGCACTGCCCAAGCCCGCGCAGGACCGCATTCCGGTGATCATCGGCGGCAAGGGCGCCAAACGCACCCCCGCCCTCGCGGCCTCCTACGCCACCGAGTTCAACCTGCCGTTCGTCGGCGTCGACGAGGCCGTGGCGCAGTTCGCCCGCGTCGACGCCGCGTGCGCCGAGATCGACCGCGACCCGAAGGAGATCATCCGCTCGGTCGCGCTCGTCGCGTGCGTCGGCCGCACCGACGCCGACGTCGCCCGCCGGGCCGCCGCCATCGGCCGCGAGGTGGACGAGCTCAAGGAGAACGGGCTCGCCGGCACCCCGGCCGAGGTCGTCGACCGCCTCGGCCGGTGGCGCGACGCCACCGGCGTCCAGCGGGTCTACCTGCAGGTCCTGGACCTGTCCGACCTCGACCACCTGACCGACGTCGCGATGGACGTGGTGCCGCAGCTCGTCTGATATATCGGATATCAGGCGAGCGCAGCGCGGACTGCGGGCGGCATCGCCAGCACGCGGTTCGCGCGCCGTCGCCGATATCCGATGTATCGCAGCTGGAGCGCCGGGTCGTCGAGGTAGCGCTTCTCCAGGCCGGCCTCGCCCAGCACGAGCTCCAGCCCTTGCCCGAGCATCGACGGCGAGTCGAGACCGAACCGGTCGCGCAGCACGTCGGCGGCCGCGTGGTCGCCGAACTCGAGCGCCGCTCGCCGGACGGACTCGACCGGCACCCGCAGGTACTGCTCGTCGGCGCGGACCCCGTCACGGCACGCGATGCCGAGCGCGGCGAGCGCTCTCTGGTGGGCGCCGCCGTCGAGCCCCAGGTAGTAGCGCTCCCACTCGGCGAGCTCGACCTCACCGCTCCACGCGCGCACGGGCGCGGCCGCCACCGCGACGTTCGTGCTGGTACCGACCGCTAACGCCGCCACACCGGCAGCCGTGAACAACTGGCGTCGGGACAACCTCACGACGCACCCTCCTCCGCGAGCCTGCGGCTCCCCGCCGCAGGGCTACGGAATGCTAGCGAAGGTGATACCCGGAGCGACGGGGCCAGAACGGGGCAAAGTGCGGTCCGTCAGGGGGAGCGTTCCGTCGAGCGCCGCGAGCACGGCGTCACGGGCGAGCGGCAGCACCTCGGCCACCGTCACGTCCCGGCCCAGCTCGTGCGAGAGCGAGGCGACGCCTGCGTCCTTGATGCCGCACGGGATGATGTCGCCGAACGCGTCGAGGCTCGCGTTGCAGTTGATCTCGAAGCCGTGCATGGTCACGCCGCGCTGCACGCGGATGCCGATGGCGGCGACCTTGCGCTCGGGACCGCGGTCGTCGGCGGGCAGCCACACGCCGCTGCGGCCCTCGACCCGGCCGGTGTGCACGCCCAGCCGGTCGCACACCTCGATCAGGCCCTGCTCGACCCGCCGCACGTAGTCGACGACGTCGATCGGGTCGGCGAGCTTGACGATCGGGTAGCCGACCAGCTGGCCGGGGCCGTGCCAGGTGATCTTGCCGCCGCGGTCGACGTCGACGACCGGGGTGCTGCCCCCGCGCGGGCGCTCCTCGTCGAGGGTGCGCTTGCCGCAGGTGTAGACGGGCGGGTGCTCGAGCAGCAGGAGGGTGTCCGGACCGGACCCGTCGGCACGGGCCCGGGCCACGTCCTTCTGCAGGTCCCACGCCGCCAGGTAGTCGATGAGCCCCAGCTCACGGATGGTGACGGGGTCTGCCGAGGTGCGACACGAGTTCACGACCCGACGTTACCAACCCCAGCGCCATGGCGGCCAAGAGCCCGACGCCCGTCACACCCAGCACGGCACCGATGACGTCGGTGACCCAGTGCATCTCCAGCACGATCCGCGCGAACCCCGCCACCAGCACCGCGAGCGCCGCCCACAGCACCCCGCGCTTGAGCAGGACCACCATCGTGAACCCGACCGACGCGACCGCCACCGTGTGCCCGCTCGGGTAGCTCGGCAGGTGGTACTCGACGGGCCGCACCCGGTCGAACAGGAACCTCGTCAGCACCGTCGCCGTGCACAGCGCGTGCAGCGCCAGCGCCTTCCACAACCGGGGGTCGCGCCGCCGCCAGGCCAGCACGAACAGCACGGCCGCGAACGCCCAGCCGAGCGTCGGCCCCATCACCAGGCTCACCGCGAACGCCGTCGCCCGCAGCCACTCCGGCCGCGGCAGCGCGTCGTGCACCCACACGTCCAACGGGGTCGTCTCGGGAAGTCCCAGCAGGACCCACGAGATGACCAGCACGGCGGCGAGTGCACGGGTCATGCGACCGCCGCGTTCAGTGCGGACGGCAGCGCCGGGTGCAGGAACGTGAACCCGTGGGACTCCAGCGCCTTCGGCGTGAGGCCCGGCCCGGTCAGCAGCAATTCCTGCGCCATCTCGGCCCCGAGCAGCGTCTTGAGCGCGAACGCCGGCACCGCCCACGGCGTCGGCCGGTTCAGCGCGTGCCCGACGGCCTTGGTGAACTCGGCGTTCGTCACCGGAGTGGGCGCGACGGCGTTGACCGGACCGCGGATCTCCTCGTGCTCGGTGACGAACCGGTACATGGACACGATGTCGTCCAGCGACACCCACGGGAAGAACTGCTCGCCGGACCCGAGCCGCCCGCCCAGGAAGAACTGGAACACCGGCTTGAGCTTGCCGAACACCCCGCCCGACGGCGAGATGACGACGGCCGTGCGCAGCAGCACGACCCGCACGCCGCCCTGCCGGGCGGCCGCCGTCGCCGACTCCCAGTCCTGGGTCAGCCGCGACAGGTACGAGTGCCCGCCGGGGGCGTCCTCGTCCACGAGCCGCGAGCCGGTGTCGCCGTAGAAGTGCGCGCCGGAGGAGTTGACGAGCGCCGGAACGCCGTGCTCGACGACCGCCGCGGACAGCACCTCCGACGGCACGACCCGGCTGTCGTGCAGGACCTGCTTGCGCGCGTCGTCCCACCGCTTGTCGCCGATGCCCGCGCCGCAGAGGTTGATGACGGCGCCGACGCCGTCGAACGTCCCGTCGTCGATGCGACCGGCGTACGGGTCCCAGCCGCGTTCGTCGGGCGCGGCGGCCTTGCGGCGCACCAGCCGCAGCACCTCGTGGCCGGCGGCGCGCATCGACGCCACCAGGCTCGTTCCGATCAGGCCCGACGATCCCGCGATGACAACTCGCATGCACAGATCGTTCCGCACCGGGCCGTGACGTGCACAGTGGCACGAATGTGCCGAAGGCCACCCCGGACGGACCGGGGTGGCCAACGGATCACCTGCGGAAGTGCGTCAGAGACCGAGGTCGGCCTCGAACGCGCCCTCCTCGAGACGGTTCTTGACCGTCGTGAGGAAGCGGCCCGCGTCCGCACCGTCGACCAGGCGGTGGTCGTAGGTGAGCGCGAGGTACATCATCGAACGGATCGCGATGGTGTCGTTGCCGTCCTCGTCGGTCATGACGACCGGGCGCTTCTTCACGACGCCGACGCCCAGGATGCCGACCTGCGGCTGCTGGATGATCGGGGTGTCGAAGAGGGCGCCGTTGCTGCCGAGGTTGGTCAGCGAGAACGTGCCACCGGCGAGCTCGTCCGGGGTGAGCTTGTTCGAGCGGGCGCGCGCCGCCAGGTCGCCGATCTTGTGGGCGATGCCCGACAGGTTCAGGTCACCGGCGTTGTGGATCACGGCGTTGAGCAGGCCGCGCTCCGTGTCGATCGCCAGGCCGAGGTGCTCGGCACCGTGGTAGGTGACCTCCTTGCGCTCCTCGTCGATCGACGCGTTGAGCACCGGGTGGGCCTTGAGCGCCTCGATGGCGGCCTTGGCGAAGAACGGCAGGAACGTGAGCTTCGCGCCCTCACGCGCCTCGAACGCCTTCTTGGCCTGGTTGCGCAGCCGGGCGATCTTGGTGACGTCGACCTCGAACACCTGCGTGAGCTGGGCCGACTGCTGCAGCGACTCGCGGGTGCGCTGCGCGACGATCTGGCGCAGGCGCGGGAGCTTCTGCACGGTGCCGCGCTTGCCCGAGTTGTCGACCGCGGCCGGGGCCGAGGTGCGCGCGGCGGGAGCCGGAGCCGCGGCGGCCGGAGCGGCGGCGGGCGCGGGAGCCGGGGCCTTCTTGGCCTCGACGGCCGCGAGCACGTCCTGCTTGCGGATGCGGCCACCGACGCCGGTGCCCTTCAGCGAGCCCAGGTCGATGCCGTTCTCCGACGCGAGCTTGCGCACGAGCGGCGTGACGTACGGCGTGCCGTTCGCGTCGTCGCCCGAGGACGCGGCGGGCGCCTCCTGCTTCGGCGCTTCCTGCTTCGGCGCGGCCTGCGGAGCCGGTGCCTGCTGCTGGGGGGCCTCCTGCTGGGGCGCTTCCTGCTTCGGCGCCTCCTGCTTCGGGGCTTCCTGCTTCGGCTCGGGCTTCGACTCCGGGGCGGGCGCCGAGGACTGGGCCGGGCTGCCGGACCCGACGACGGCGAGCTTGCCGCCGACCTCGACGGTCTCGTCCTCACCGGCGACGATCTCGAGCAGCGTGCCCGCGACCGGCGACGGGATCTCGGTGTCGACCTTGTCGGTCGAGACCTCGAGCAGCGGCTCGTCGACCTCGACGCTGTCGCCGACCTGCTTCAGCCAGCGGGTGACGGTGCCCTCGGTGACGGACTCGCCGAGCGCGGGCATCGTGACGTCGGTGCCCTCGGCGGAACCGCCGGACTGCGCCGGTGCCGCGGGAGCCTCCTGGGCTTCCTCGGAGGGCTGCTGCGGCGACGGCTGCGTCTGCTGCGGCTCCTCCTGCTGCTCGGGAGCGGACTCCTGGGCGGGAGCCGGGGCCGAGCCGGACGAACCGCCGTCACCGTCGCCGATGACCGCGAGCTCACCGCCGACCTCGACGGTGTCGTCCTCCTGGGCGACGATCTTCTGCAGGACGCCCGCCGCGGGGGAGGGGATCTCGGTGTCGACCTTGTCGGTGGACACCTCGAGCAACGGCTCGTCCACCTCCACCCGGTCGCCTTCCTGCTTCAACCACCGGGTGACCGTGCCCTCGGTGACACTCTCACCGAGTGCGGGCATCTGGACGGAGAAGGCCATTGTTCGCTGACTCCTCGTGCTCTCGTGTGGCTGACTTTGTGTGGGGAACGGTCAGCCGTGCACGTGCAGCGGCTTGCCGGCCAGGGCGAGGAACGCCTCGCCGAGGGCTTCAGTCTGGGTCGGGTGGGCGTGGATCAGCGGAGCCACGTCGTCCGGGTAAGCCTCCCAGCTGTAGATCAGCTGGGCCTCACCGATGAGTTCGCCGACGCGCTCGCCGACCATGGTGATCCCGACGACCGGGCCGTCGGGCGCCTTGACGAGCTTCACGCCACCGGCGGTCTTGAGGATCTGGCTCTTGCCGTTGCCCGCGAGGTCGTAGACGAACGTCTCCGCGGAACCGTACTTCTCCTTCGCGGCGGCCTCGGTGAGACCGACGGAGGCGACCTCGGGCTTGCAGTAGGTGACGCGCGGGATGCCCGCCTCGTCGATCACCTTGGGGTTCTGGCCCGCGATCTCCTCGGCCACGAAGATGCCCTGCTGGAAGCCGCGGTGCGCGAGCTGCAGGCCGGGCACGATGTCGCCGACGGCGTAGACGTTCGGCAGCGTCGTGCGCAGCCGCTCGTCGGTGACGACGAAGCCGCGGTCGATCTGGACGCCGGCCTCCTCGTAGCCGTGGCCGGCGCTGTTGGGGCCGCGGCCGACCGCGACGAGCAGCAGGTCGGCGTCGAGGACGTCGCCGTTCTCCAGCGTGATCGACACGCCCGAGTCGGACTGGGTGGCGCCGGTGAACTTCACGCCGGTCTTGAACTTGATCCCGCGCTTCCGGAACGCGCGCTCGAGCTGCTTCGACGCGTACTCGTCCTCGGCGGGCACCAGGCGGGGCAGGGCCTCGACGATGGTGACGTCCACGCCGAACGAGCGCCACACGCTCGCGAACTCCACGCCGATGACACCGCCGCCGAGGACGACGGCCTTCTCCGGGATGAAGTCGAGGTTGAGCGCCTGGTCGCTCGTGATGACCCGGCCGCCGATCTCGAGACCGGGCAGGCTCCGGGCGTACGACCCGGTCGCGAGGACCACGTTCTTGCCGGTGTAGCGCTGCCCGTTCACCTCGACGGTGGTCGGGCCGACGAACGTGCCCGCACCCTCGACGAGCGTGACCTTGTTGGCCTTCGCGAGTCCCTGCAGGCCCTTGTAGAGGCGCGAGACCACGCCGTCCTTGTAGGAGTTGACGCCCGCGATGTCGATGCCCTCGAGCGAGGACTTCACGCCGAACTGGTCGCCTTCACGCGCGTTGTCCGCGACCTCGGCCGCGTGCAGCAGCGCCTTGGTCGGGATGCAGCCGCGGTGCAGGCACGTGCCACCCAGCTTGTCCTTCTCGACCAGGACGACGGACAGGCCCAGCTCAGCGGCGCGGAACGCGCAGGCGTAGCCACCTGAACCACCGCCGAGGATGACGAGATCGGCGTTGGTGGCCGACTCCAGTTCCGGCGAAGTCACTTCGGATCTCCTCGGGATTACTTACTACGCGCGGGTGCGCGCGAGGTACGCGGCCATCTTGTCACTAGTTGTCCGGGCGCGGTGATCCGGCATGCGGCACCACGTCACGATCCTGATCATTCACCTACTCATAACACCCTTTCCTGGCACCATGGTGGCGGGAAGCGCAGGAGGTGCCCGATGGGGCTGTTCGACCGTTTTCGCAGGAAGTCACGTCCAGGTGTGCTGCGGACGGCCTCGGGGCAGGACACGAGCCACCTCGAGAAGTGGGCCGCGAGCAGGCAGGGCGTCGAGGCCTACGTGGAGCCGAAGACCACGGTGACCGAAACCACTGTGGTCCTGGTCGCCCACGACGGCGAGTGGACCCGCCGCCGCGTCGCCTCCCCCGACGCCGCGCGGTCGTTCGCGCGCAAACTGAGCATGCCGATCTACGACGCCGGCATCGTCGGTTACCCGAAGCGCATGCGCGACTACACCGCGCGTCAGAAGAAGCTCGGCAACGGTTAGCCGTCGGCCAGCGCGGCGGCGAGCCACTCGTCGCTCACGCCGGTGTCGCCGAAGTCCGGCAGGGGCCTGCCGCTGATCGTCTCGGTCAGTGCCGCGTACCGCTCCAGCAGTCCGCCGAACTTCGCGATGGCTTCGCGCGCGTGCGCGTCCACGACGGGGTCGGGTGCGTTCGTCACCAGCCCCGGCTCCGGTGCCCGCCCGGACAGCCCGGCGAGCGAGGCGAGCAACCGCCCGGCGATCTCACGCCCGCGCGGTGAGTCCGGTGCGACCCCGGCCCGTTCGGCCTCCCGCGCCTCGACCTCGACCAGCCGGTGCGCCTCGACGGCCGCCATCCTCTCCGGACTCGTGGCCGCGAACGCCCGCGGCGAGGCGAAGCTCGCGTGGAAGAACTCGCGCACCTCGGAGCGGAAGTCCGCGTCCCGCACCAGGTCGGCGAGCTCGATCCACGCCTGCAGCTGACCGGTTTCCGGCTCCCAGGGAAGCTCGGGCCGCATCCGGTGCAGGTGCTCGACGAACGCCGGGTGCACGGTGAGGCCGTCGGTGACCTCGGTCCAGAACTCGTCGAGCAACCGCTCACGGTCCTCATCGGACATCGACACGAGCTCGTGCATCAACGCCACTTGCCGCGCATCGCTTTTCTCACGGGCGACCGTGCGCAACACGGCTCGCCGTGCCTTCAGGTGCCGCAGTTCCCGTTCGACGATCACGAGGTGCATGGCGGCGAGATCGTGCAACGACGTCTCGTCGGCCAGATGCCGGCGCACGTCCTCCAGGCTCGCACCGAGATCGCGCAAGGTGCGCACGAGTTCCAGCCGTGCGATCGCTTCGATGTCGTAGAGCCGATAGCCGCTGTCGGTGTGGCTCGTGGGCGTGACGACGCCCTCGTCGGCGTAGAACCGGATGGCGCTCACGCTCAGGCCGGTGCGGCGTGCGACGTCCCCGATGGGGTACAGCTTCGTGGTCATGGCGACGACTCTGCGGCCTCAGGTGGCTTGAGACTCAAGGCCCTTGTCCCGACGTGCCGACGGGCGGGGACCCCGGAGGACCCCCGCCCGTCGCGAGTGGAGCCGATCAGCCGCGGGCGGCGATGTCCGCCAGCACGGCCGCGATGGTGCGGACCGGCACGCCGGTGCCGCCCTTGGAGATGTAGCCGTACGGGCCACCGGTGTGGAACGCCGGGCCGGCGACGTCGATGTGCGCCCACTGCACGCCCTCGGCCACGAACTCGCGCAGGAACAGGCCCGCGGCGAGCATGCCGCCCCAGCGGTGCCCGGTCACGTTCGCGAGGTCCGCGAGACGCGAGTCGAGGTCGGCGCGCAGCTCCTCGGGCAGCGGCATCGGCCACGCCGACTCGCCGACGGCGGTGCCGATCGTGGCGACGCGGTCGCGGAACTCGTCCGAGCCCATGACGCCCGCGGTGCGCTTGCCGAGCGCGACGACCTGCGCACCGGTCAGCGTCGAGGTCTCGATCAGGTAGTCCGGGCCGTCCTCGCACGCGCGCACGATGGCGTCGGACAGGATCAGGCGGCCCTCGGCGTCGGTGTTGAGCACCTCGACGGTCTTGCCGCCGTACATGGTCAGCACGTCGCCGGGGCGGTAGGCGTCACCGGACGGCATGTTCTCCGCCATCGGGATCGACGCGATGATCTCCAGCGGGTACTTGAGCTTCGCGGCGAGCACCATCGTGGCGACGATCGCGGCGGCGCCCGACATGTCCGAGGTCATCTCGTCCATGCCCGCGGCCGGCTTGATCGAGATGCCGCCGGTGTCGAACGTGATGCCCTTGCCGACGAGCGCGACCTTCTTCGTGGCCTTGGTGCCCTTGTAGGAGATGCGCACGAGGCGCGGCTGGCGCGTGGACCCGCCGCCGACGCCCAGGATGCCGCCGAAGCCCTGCTTCTTCAGCGCCTTCTCGTCGAGCACCTCGACGTCGAGGCCGGCCGCGGTGGCGAGCTTCGCGGCGCGGTCGGCGAACGAGCCGGGGTAGAGGTCGTTCGGCGGGGTGTTGATGAAGTCGCGCGCGATGGCGACCGACTCGGCGATCGCGACGGCGGCCTTCAGCGCGGCCTTGTTCTCCTTGGAACCGGCGGCGTGCAGGTCGACCTTCACGACCGGGCCCTCGCCCTTGTCGGACTTGTACTCGGTGAAGGAGTAGGCGCCGAGCAGCGTGCCCTCGGCGGCGGCACCGACGTGCAGCGCGGCGAGCGTGTTCACGGCGCGCTTCTTGCCGGCCAGCGCGCGGGCGGCCACACCGGACGCGCGGCGGACCTGGTCCTCGCCCGCAGTCTTGCCGAGGCCGACGGCCAGCACGAGCGGAGCGGCGATCTTGCCGAACGTCGGCACCTTCACGAGCTCGTCGGCCTTGCCGGACGCGCGCAGCGTGCCCAGCACGTCGAGCAGCGCGCCGTCGAACGCGGCGGCGACAGCTTCGGCACCGGGGGCGAGCTCCAGACCGTCCGCACCCTGCAGGGTGCCCACGACGACTGCGTCCGCGGCGGTGGTGCTCAGGTCACCCTCGGTGAGGGCCAGCTTCGGGGCTGTCACGTGCTGCTCCAGGGTTGTGCGTTCGGGGGCTCGGGATCGTGACCCATGCTAAAGGTCGGACTGCTCCGGGCATGCCGAGCCCCGCCACGTTCGACGCAATCCGTGACGTTCACAGTTGCTCACCGTGGCGATTCGCCCGTTTCGCTCATCATTCGACCGGGTGGTTACGGCCGGATGCCGCATCTGAGAACGTGTACCCGTGACCCACACGCCACGCGAGATCGCCACCACGGTCGCGCTCGGTCTTCCCGCAGTGCTCGGCGCGGGGGTCTTCGCCGGATTCGCCCCTGCGGCAGCACTTGCGGGCTGGTGGTCCCTCCCGGCGCTGGCTCTCTCCGCGGCGGCCGCCCTCTGCTGCGCCTACTCCACCGCAGGCCAGTCGCGGGCCTTGCCCGACGCCGCCGGTGGTTACGGATACGTACGTGCGCAGCTCGGTGTGTTGCCCGCACGGGTGACGGCGAGCGCTCACCTGCTCGGGCGGTGCGCGATGGCCGCGGCGATCGCGGCGATGTTCGGCGCCTACGTCGTGCCGGGCCAGCCGGTGCTCGGCGCGCTGGCCCTCGTCGTCGCCACGGTTCTGCTGGGCGCGGCCGGCTTCCGCTTCACGACCGGTGTCAGCGTCGCGGTCTCGCTGCTCGTCCTCGGCGTGCTCGCGCTCGTGGTCGCGGCGAGCTTCTCGATCGCGCCGGTGCCGTCGGCGGGGGAGACGGGCACCGCCCAGGAACTGATCGGCGTCGCCGGCGTGCTCTTCGTGGCGTTCACGGGGTTCGAGCGCGTCACCGCCCCGTTGCGCGGCGAGCGGCCGCACCCGGTGGCGGCGCTGAGGGTCGCGATCCCGGTCCTGATCGGACTGTCCTTCGCGGTCTGCCTGGCCGTGGGCGCCGCGGTGCTGCGCCAGCTCGGCAGCGTGCGCCTCGCGCTGTCGCCCGCGCCGTTGCGGGACACGCTCGTCGCGGCGGACGCGTCGGTGCTGGTGCCGCTCGTGCAGATCGCCGCGGCGGTCGCCGGGGTGGCCGCGCTCCACTTCGTCCTGGGCTCCGCGCACCGCACCCTGACCGGGCTCACCGAGGACGGCGAACTGCCGGCGCGGCTCGGGCCGATCGCGCGCACGGTCCTGGTGGTCGCGGCCACGGCCGCCGCCGTCGTGGTCCTGCCCCCGGCGACGGCGCTGGGCGTGGCGGCCTGCTCGACGTTGTTCTACTACGCCTTCACCAACGCCTCGGCCCGCGTCCTGCTGCAGAACGACCGCACGTGGCCCATGCGCACCGCCTGCCTCGGGCTCGGGCTCTCGGTGCTGCTCGCGATGAGCACGCCGGTGCCCGCGCTGCTCGTCTCGCTGGCGGGGCTCGGGGCGGGCACCGGGCTGATCAGCCTGACAGCGTCACTGAGAAGAAGACGAGCAGCGTCACCCCCACGCACACCGCCAGCCCGTACACCCGGCCGTTCGTAGAGGGCTTGTCCTTGCCGATGCCGTAGTAGATGGCCAGGAAGAAGACGGCGAGGAAGACCGCGCCGACGACCCCTCCCACACCCCCGACGACCCAGCCGTCGAGCAGCGTCATGCCGGTGCCCAGGACGAGCAGCGCGGCCTGGGAGACGGTGCGGACGTCGGCACCCGTCGAAGATCCTTCTTCCTTGGTCATGACCGGGGACTCTATAGAGCTTCACTTAGTAGGACGTCCGAGTTTTGGGAAGAGGATTTTCCGTATCCCGACCTGCGGGTTACCGTGCACCCATGACGAGCGAGTTGCCTTTCACCCGGACTCCCCACCCGCACCCGGCGACCCCGGAGCGCGTAGCGGAGGTACTTGCCAAGCCGGGCTTCGGGCAGCACTTCACCGACCACATGGTGACGATCCGCTGGAACCGCGAGAAGGGCTGGCACGACGCCGAAGTCGGCCCGTACGCCACCCTCGCACTGGACCCCGCGGCAATGGTGCTGCACTACGGCCAGGCGATCTTCGAAGGGCTCAAGGCCTACCGGCAGCCCGACGGTGCGATCGCGTCCTTCCGCCCCGAGGCGAACGCCGAGCGCTTCCGCGCCTCGTCCCGCCGCATGGCGATGCCCGAACTCCCCGACGAGCTCTTCCTGGAGTCCGTGCGGCAGCTCCTCGCGGCCGACGAGCGCTGGGTGCCGTCGGCCGAGGAGGAGTCCCTCTACCTCCGGCCGTTCATGATCTCCACGGAGAAGGGCCTCGGCGTGCGACCCTCGTCCGAGTACCTCTACGTGCTGATCGCCTCGCCCGCCGGCTCCTACTTCGCGGGCGGCGTCAAGCCCGTGAGCGTGTGGCTCTCGACCGAGTACGTCCGCGCGGCCCCCGGTGGCACCGGCGCGGCCAAGTTCGCGGGCAACTACGCCGCTTCCCTCGTGGCCCAGGCACAAGCCGCCGAGAAGGGCTGCGACCAGGTCGTCTGGCTCGACGCGGTGGAACGCCGCTGGGTCGAGGAGATGGGCGGCATGAACCTGTTCTTCGTCTTCGGCGACAAGGTCGTCACCCCGGAGCTGACCGGCACGCTGCTGCCCGGCATCACCCGGAGCTCGTTGCTGGAGCTGGCCTCCGACCTCGGCCTGACCGTCGAGGAGCGCCGGATCTCGACCGACGAGTGGGAGAAGGCCAACGCCTCCGGTGAGCTCACCGAGGTCTTCGCCTGCGGCACGGCCGCGGTCATCACGCCGGTCGGCCACGTCAAGCACGCCGGTGGCGAGTTCGACATCGCCGACGGCGGCACCGGGTCGGTGACGGCGAAGCTGCGCGAGCGCCTGACCGGCCTCCAGCACGGCCACGTCGCGGACACCCACGGCTGGATGACGACCCTCAGGTCCTAGGCGATCACCAGCACGGCCAGAAGCGCGATTTCGGCGGCAGCACCGAGCACATCACCGGTGATGCCGCCGAAACGCTTTCCGGTGTGCCTCACGAGCAGCCACGTCAGCGCGCCCGCGACGACGACGGCGACGACGGCACGGACACCGAGCGGAACCGCCGCCGCGGCAAGCACCACCCACGTGCCGATGACCAGCACCGGGTGCTGCGTTCCCGCGACGAGCGCACCCAGTCCCTCAGGCCGTGCGGCAGGCACGCCCCGCAGGCAGCAGATCCCGAACGCCGCCCGGCTCGTCGCGAACGCGAGCAGCACGACGCCCCAGTGCGCGTGGGGGAGCGCGGCGGCCTGCGCTCCCAGCACGACGATCAACGACACGACGCCGAACGGTCCGGCGCCGCCGTCCTTCATGACCTTCAGCGCCCGCTCGGGCGGTCCGTAGCAGCCGAGCCCGTCGGCGACGTCGGCCAGCCCGTCGAGGTGCATGCCGCGGGTCGCCAGCGCGACGACACCGACGGCTAGAAACCCGGCAACGAGCGCTGATATATCGGATATCGCCAGGAGTCGGAGTACGCCGACGACGAACGCGCCGAGCAGCGCACCGACGACCGGGGTCCAGGCGATGGCCCGTCCCGCCGCCGTGCGGTCGACGTCGTCGACGCGCAGCGGCAGGACCGTCAGCCAGCTGAGCGCGAGCTTCATTCCCGGTTGGTGATCCCGGCGCTCTCGAACGTCGCCATCTCCGAGAGCACCTTCACCGCCGAGATCAGCAACGGCAGCGCCGCCACCGCACCGGACCCCTCGCCGAGCCGCATGTCGAGCTCCAGCAGCGGCTCGAGGCTGAGGTGCCCGAGCGCGATCGCGTGCGCGGGCTCGGCGGACCGGTGCCCGGCCACCCACCACCGGCGCGCGCCCGGCGCCAGCTCCTCGGCGACGACCGCGGCCGCGCCGACGACGACGCCGTCGAGCACGACCGGCGTCTTGCGCACGGCGGCCTGGGCGAGGAACCCGGCCATCGCGGCGATGTCGGCGCCGGCGGCCGTTGCCAGCAGCGCGACCGGGTCGCTGATCGACAGCCGGGCCCGGCGCAGCGCGTCGCGGATCGCCGCCGTCTTGCGCATCCACGCCTGGTCGTCGATGCCGGTGCCGCGCCCGACGACGGAGACGGGCTCCGACCCGGTCAGCGACGCGATCAGCACGGCGGCGGGCGTCGTGTTGCCGATGCCCATGTCGCCCGCGACGAGCACGTCGGCCCCCGCGTCGACCTCCTCGTCGGCGACGGCCCGGCCGGCCGCGACGGCGAGCTCGCACTGCTCGCGGGTCAGCGCGTCCTCGCGGTCGATCGACCCGGACGAGCGCCGCACCTTGTGCTGGCTGACCGCGGCCGGGGTGTCGGCGTCGACGGCCATGTCGACGACCCGCACGGTGGCGCCCGCGACCTGCGCGAGCACGTTCACCGCGGCGCCGCCGGTCAGGAAGTTCGCGACCATCTGCCCGGTCACCTCGCTCGGGAACGCCGAGACGCCCTGCGCGGTGACGCCGTGGTCGCCCGCGAAGACGACGACGCGCGGCCGCACGAACGGCTTCGGCGGCACGACGCCCTGGCAGGCCGCGACCCAGTTGCCCAGCTCCTCGAGCCGCCCGAGCGAGCCGACCGGCTTGGTCAGCACCGCGTGCCGTGCCTCGGCCTCGCGCAGAACGGCCTCGTCCGGCGGTTCAACCGACGGGAACTCGGTGCTCACCTGTCGCTCCTAACGCAGTTTCAGTGGAATGCCGGCGACGAGCAGGGTGACCTCGTCGCACACCTCGGCGACGCGCGCGTTGAGCGCACCGAGGTGATCGCGGAAGAGTCTGCCCGAGCGGGTGGAGGGGATCACGCCGAGGCCGACCTCCGCCGTCACGAGCACGAGCCGCGTCCGGCAGGTGGCGACCGACCGCACGAGCGAGTCGACCTCCCGGTCGACGGCCTCGGCGGCGCCCCCCTCCCACGCGCGGGTGTCGTCCAGGACGCTGACGAGCCACGTCGACAAGTCGTCGACCAGGATCGGCGGGTCGTCGTAGGAGGTGGCGGTGAGCAGGGCGGGCAGGTCCGACGGCGCCGACGCCTCGACCGTGTGCCAGGTGGACGGGCGACGCGAGACGTGCAGCGCGATGCGCGCGTCCCAGTCGGGGTCGTCGGGATATCTGCGCGCCGTGGCGACGTAGGTCACGGCCGCTTCCGTGAGCAGCCCTTCCGCGTGCGCTGACTTGCCTGAACGCGCTCCGCCGAGCACGAGCGTCCGAGATGACAAGAGTTAGCCTTCGTCCATGGAATACCGGTGGCGCTACCAGGATGCACACGGACGCGACGTCGCGGGGCCGGATGTGACGTTCGCCGACCAGACCGAGGCCGAGGAGTGGTTCAGCGCCGGGTGGAGCGACCTGCTCGACGCCGGGGTCGAGCAGGTCACGCTGCTGCGCTCGGAATCCGAGGTGTACGGCCCGATGAGCCTGCACCCGGCCGGTTAGGACGGCCCGGGCTCAGCCCTGGGCGGTCAGCCGCGGGTCGTCGGTGACGACGCCCTCGAGGACGCCGTCGATCTGCGCGAGCACGTCGTCGTCCAGCTCCACGTCGATCGCCTTGACGTTCTCCACGACCTGCTCCGGCCGCGACGCGCCGATGATCGCCGAGGCGACGTTCGGGTTCTTCAGCACCCACGCGACGGCGAGCTGCGCCATCGTGATGCCGAGCCCGTCGGCGATCGGCTTGAGCTTCTGCACGGCGTTGAGCACGTCGTCGGTCATCCAGCGCGCGATCATCTTCGAGCCGCGCTCGTCGGCGAGCCGCGAGCCCTCCGGCGCCTCGGCGCCCGGCAGGTACTTGCCGGTCAGGATGCCCTGCGCGATGGGGGAGAAGACGATCTGGCTGATGCCCTCGCGCTCGCAGGTGGGCACGACCTGCGGCTCGATGACGCGCCACAGCATCGAGTACTGCGGCTGGTGCGACACGAACGGCACCTTCAGCTCGCGGGCGAGCGCCGCGCCGCGGGTGATCTGCTCGGAGGTCCACTCCGACACGCCGACGTAGAGGACCTTGCCCTGGCGGACGAGGTCGGCGAACGCCAGCATCGTCTCCTCCAGCGGCACGCTGTGGTCGTACCGGTGGGCCTGGTAGAGGTCGACGTAGTCGGTCTGCAGGCGCTTGAGCGAGGCGTGGGCCGACTCCATCACGTGCTTGCGGCCGAGGCCGCGGTCGTTGGGGCCACCTGGACCGGTCGGCCAGTAGACCTTGGTCAGGATCTCGAGCGACTCGCGCCGCTCGCCCTTGAGGGCCCTGCCGAGGACCGACTCGGCGGCGGTGTTGGCGTAGACGTCGGCGGTGTCGAAGGTGGTGATGCCCGACTCCAGCGCCGCCTTCACACAGGCGTGCGCCTGCTCCTCCTCCACCTGGGAGCCGTGGGTGAGCCAGTTGCCGTACGAGATCTCGCTGATGGACAGGCCGCTGCGGCCGAGTCGACGGAACTTCATGAGCCGAGCCTAGCCGAAATCGTTCGTCCTGCTAAGGAACGTCCGGCGCGCGCCAGACCAGCGAGTACCGCCAGAACACGCGCCGGCGGATGCGGGCGCCGGGCACGATCTCGGCGGCCGCCGCGCGCACCTCCGGCAACGCCGGGAACGTCAGCACGACCGGCATCTCGGGGTCGTGCGGCTTGCCGCCGCCACCCGTCACCGCCTTCGCGAGACCGACGACGGCGTTCGCGGGCAGGGTGAAGGCCTCCATCGCGAGGTCGGCGGGCGTCGACAGCCGGTAGAGCCCGACGACCACGAGCAGCCCGCCCGGCTTCGTGAGGCCGGCGAGCCGCGCCAGCCCTTCACGCAACGGCAGGTGGTGCAGGCTCGCCTCGGCGGTGACCACGTCGTAGCGTCCGAGGTCGTGGGTCAGCACGTCGCCGTGGATCCACCGCACCCGGTCGCTGGTCGCGCTCGCCCGCTCGACCATGCGCGCGTCGGCGTCGATCGCGGTGACCTCGCCGGCCCGGATCGACCGCGCCAGGTCGCCGAGCCCGCAGCCGACGTCCAGCGCGGAACCGGCCCCGGACGGCAACTGCCGGAGCAGCCAGCGGCGGTACCACGCGTTGTGGTCCCACCGCAGCCGCTCCGGCAGCTCGAGCACGGGGTGCTGCTTACTTGATGGCCTCGCCCGGCTTCACGCGCGGCTTCGGCACGCGCAGGCGCCGCAGCTGGCTCGCGCGGATGAAGGAGTACCAGCCGATGGAGATGCCCTTGATCGGCTCCGTCGGGAACTTCGCCCGCACCTTGCGCGTGACGATCCGGCCCAGGACCAGGCCCTCGATGACCATCGCGATCAGCATGAACGTCGTCGCGAGCGTCGCGTAGCGCTGCACGGCCAGCGACGGCGTGAGCAGCGCGACGAACACCAGGACGGCGAGCGGCATGAACAGGCCCATGAGGTTGCGCCGCGAGTCGACGAGGTCGCGGATGTAGGCCTTCACCGGACCGCGGTCGCGCGGCAGCAGGTACTTGTCCTCGCCCGCCATCATGCGCTGGCGGCGCTCGGTGGCCGCGGCACGGCGCTCTTCCTTGCTCACCTTGTTGCCGCGCATGCGCTTGAACGCCTCGCGCTGCGTGCGGGGCGGCGGCGGGACCGGGCCGCTGCGCCTGTTCTGAGCCTCACGCCGCTTGGGCGTCGCCTTGCCCTTGCCCGCGGTGCGCGCCCTGTCGAGCGGCTCGGCGAGCTCGACACCCGATTCGGGCGTCTCGGTGGTCGCGGTGTCGTCGGCGTTGCGGCGGAGGAACCTCACACCACCAGGGTAAGGCAGCGGGATTTCTGTACCTTTCGCGAGGTGCGCGTACTCATCGCCCCGGACTGCTTCGGCGGCACCCTGACCGCCCGCGAGGCCGCCGACGCCATCGCCGCGGGCTGGCACGAGGCCAAGCCCGACGACGTCGTCGTCCGGCGCCCGCTCGCCGACGGGGGCCCCGGCTTCGTCGACGTCCTGCACGCCGCCTTCGCCGACGGCGACGCCGATATCCGATATATCAGTGTCACGGGACCGCTGGGCGAGCCCGTCGAAGCCCGCTGGCTCAGCGTCCGCGCGGACGACCGGCGCGTCGCCTACGTCGAGTCGGCCGAGGCGTGCGGGCTGCACCTCATCCCGGTGGAGCTGCGTGCGCAGTCGTGCGAGACGGCGACGACGCGCGGCGTCGGCGAGCTCATCGCGGCCGCGGCGGCCGGCCACGACGTCATCACCGTCGGCCTCGGCGGGTCGGGAACGACGGACGGCGGCGCCGGCCTGCTCGCGGCGCTGTCCGACGCCGGCGGCGACCTGACTGACATATCGCTCGTCGCCGCGTCCGACGTGGAGAACCCGCTCCTCGGTCCGCACGGCGCCGCGCGCACGTTCGGACCGCAGAAGGGCGCCTCGCCGGAAGCCGTCGAAAGGCTCGAAGCCAAGCTCGCCGCCATGGACGTGCTCAAGCCCGTATCCGATATATCGGGTGCGGGAGCGGCCGGTGGCCTCGGCGCCGCCCTCCTCTCACTGGGCGCGACGGTGCGATCGGGCGCGGGCCTGGTGCGCGAGCTCACCGGCCTCGACGCCGCGCTCGACGACGCCGACGTCGTCATCACCGGCGAGGGCAGCTTCGACTGGCAGTCGCTGCGCGGCAAGCTCGTCACCGCCGTCGCCGCGGGCGCGGCCGAGCGCGGCCTCCCGTGCGTCGCCGTCGCGGGCCAGGTCAGCGTCGGCCGCCGCGAGATGGGCGCGGCCGGCGTCCAGGAGGCCTACTCGGTCTCCGAGCACGTCGGCTCCGTGGAGCGGTCCATCGCGGAGCCCCGCGAAAGCCTCGTCGCGACGGCACGGCACGTGGCCGCGCAGTGGTCGCGCTGATATGTGGTCGCGCTGATATGTGGTCGCGCTGATATGTGGTCGCGCTGATATGTGGTCGCGCTGATATGTGGTCGCGCTGATATATCGGCTGGCTCGAGCGTGGTCCACGTGACACTCGACACCCGGGGCGTCAGGGCTGTCCGTTGTGGGACCATGGGAGAGGAACAAGGCGGGGCACGCCCGTGTTGTTGATGGGTGAACCGCCCGCAAAGGACCTCTTAGGAGAGCCATGACGACCGCTCAGGATGCCGCTTCGACCTCCGAGGCGCCCAGCCACGGCGTGACGCTGACCAGCGCGGCCGCCGTCAAGGCCAAGGCGCTTCTCGACCAGGAGGGCCGCGACGACATGCACCTGCGCATCGCCGTCCAGCCCGGTGGTTGCGCGGGCCTGCGCTACCAGCTGTTCTTCGACGAGCGCTCGCTCGACGGTGACGCGCTGGTGGACTTCAACGGCATGAAGGTCGCCGTCGACCGCATGAGCGCGCCCTACGTCGAAGGCGCGGTCATCGACTTCGTGGACACGATCGAGAAGCAGGGCTTCACGATCGACAACCCGAACGCGGGCGGTTCGTGCGCCTGCGGCGACTCGTTCCACTAAGCACCCCTAGCGACCCCTACGCGCGAGGCCGCGTTCCCGCACTGCCGGGAAC
>NZ_JBHXCW010000133.1:0-21507 GCF_042725365.1 Lentzea sp. NPDC060358
GGTGCGACTCGTGACGGGGCACCCACCGCTGAGAGCTGCGCTCAAAAGCAAAAGCCAAGAGCCTGCTCGCCTTCGGCTTCGCTTATGCGGAGCGTGAGGTGATCGGCTTGGTGATGTCCGACTCGTCTTGCCTCGGGAGGGGCATCGGCATCAGGCGCGGTGGGATGTCCAGGCCTGCGACCCTCACCTGGTTGCGGCCGTTCTCCTTGGCCTTGTAGAGGGCTGCGTCCGCCGAGTGCTGGGCCGTTGCCATGTCCGGGCCGTTGTCCGGGATCACCGCCACGCCGATGGACGCGCTGATCGCCTGCAGGTCTGCTCCTGCTGGTTCTGGGGGCTGGATCTCGCGGCCGTAGAGGGTCACCACGTTGCGGTGCTTGTCCGTCGTCGGGACTGCCAGGGAGCCGATCGCCTCGCGGATGCGTTCCGCGATGGTCACGCCCTGGGCCACCGGGGTGTCCTTCAGGGCCACGACGAACTCCTCGCCGCCGTCCCTGCCCGCCACGTCGCCCGGGCGGAGTTTTTCGCGGAGGATTCGGCCCACCTCGGCCAGGACCGCGTTTCCTGCCGGGTGGCCCCAGGTGTCGTTGATGCGCTTGAAGTGGTCCAGGTCGATGACCAGGACCGTCATCGGTTCGCCGTCCAGGCGGCAGCGTTCTGCCAGTCTGCCCGCGTACTCGGCCAGGCCGTTGGTGTTCAGCAGGCCCGTCCGGTAGTCGGTGTGGGCGTCTGCCGCCAGGCGTTGGTGGAGCTGTTCCTGTTCGCGCAGCAGGCGTTCCAGGTGGGCTCTGCGTTCTCCTGCCCTCGAGAGGAGGGCGTTCACCAGGATGACCGGGACTACCAGGAGCAGGGGGCCCACCCAGTGGCTCGTCATGAGCATTCCCAGCATCACGCCGGCGCCGAGGGTGCTCATCTCCAGCATGTTGTCGACCTTGGAACCCAGGAAGTCGAGGACCTTCGAGTTCGGGGTGACGATCTTGAAGGCCACCGCGACCGTCATCACCTGCACGAACCAGTACAGGAGCGCGGTGACGGCGAGGACCAGGACCAGGCTCAGGTCGGTGGGGACGTTGCCGGTGGCGGCCAGGGAGATGCCCGAGTAGTGGACCAGGGCCCAGGAGAGCAGGGTCGAGGCGAGCATCGAGGCCGTGCCGAAGACGAAGCGGTAGGGCTGGCGGCGGGCGATGGGCTGGATCAGGATGCGCATCCAGATCGTGGCTATGACCGCCAGGCCGCCCGGTAAGGCCACCGCTGCCGCGAAGGTCCAGACCGAGGTCAGGTCGATGTGGGGGCCGGAGGCCTCGTTGCGGCGGGCCTCCTCCGCTCTGCGGACGATGGTCAGGTGGATCGTGATCGCGGCGATCAGCGCGCCGAAGCGCAGCCAGTCCGAGGGGGAGACCGAAGTCAGCTTCGTCAGCAGCCAGACGGACGCTCCGGCCACGGCTGCTTCGAGCACGAAGAAGTAAGCGATCGCGCTGGGCGCAACGGTCCAGAGGTCCCAGTTGCGAATCGGAGTCAAGCCGAGTCCCCGCGATCGCCTGCGATCAGTCAAACTGTTCTTCACCACGACCCCCTACGCTCATGGCACTTCATGAGCAAGCCGCCGCTGACCAGGTCGTAGACCTACCTGCGCTGCCGCTCGTCGCAACGAGGAGGTGTTCTCCCATGAACAACCGTGACTTCTGAACTCCGCCTCTCGCCGATCCGGCTTCAACCATCCTGGTACCTCTGCAACGGATATCGCTATTGGTGACCGTTCTGTTTCAGATTGCCACCGCCTTCGTGTCGTTGCGACCCCGGGCACGTCTCCAGGCGAAGGTCGCCTGGGTAGCGAGCAGCAGTCCCACACCGCCCGCACCCGCGATCGTGGCGGTCACCGAACCGATCGAATGGGCGACGACACCGGCCAGTGCCATTCCGCCGCCCTGGCTCGAGCGCAACGCCGCGCGCCCGATGCCATAAGCCCTTCCGCGGTACTGGTCGGGCAGCAGTCGCATCCACGCCGAACGAGCGGGTGTGTGATAAGCCCCGCCTATACCGGCGAACACCAGCAAAACGATCGTCCAGGTCAGGTTCGGGTTGAACGCGAACAGGATCAGCGGAGCCAATGACAGGATCGCGAGCGGCCCGATGAGCCGTTCTCGTTTCGCCGGGTCCCGCACGAGGCGGAAGAGCAGCGCCACGCCCAGCACGTTCGCCGCGGGTTCGATGGCGAGGATCAGGCCCACCGCCCACACCGCGTCCAGGCTCGCCGCCAGTGGCACCGCGAGGCCTTCCGGGACCATCGCGAGGCCCGCGAGGAGCCGGACGCCCAGCAGCGTCCTCAGCCTCGGCTCGGACACCATCAGCGTCAGCACGCCGCGTGGTTCGTCGTCCTTCTTCTTGCGGCCCAGCGGATCCGCGGCCGGCCGGTGCTGCACGGACGTCTGCACCAGGATCGCCATCGCCGCGAACGTCACGGCGTTGATGCCGAGCGCCACGGCCGGGCTCGTGTGGGCGACGAGGAAACCTGCGGCGGCCAGACCGGCCATCTGGGCGATGTCGACGGACGTGCCGAACAACGCCACGCCGTCGTCGTAGCGCCTTGTCGGAAGTACGTGAGGAAGGCTCGCCTCTTGTGCCGCCAGATAGGGCGAGGAGATCGCCAGCACCACCACGAGCAGCACGATCATCGCCCACAGCGGCATGCCGGGAATGGCCATCGCGCCCATCAGCACGGCCTGCAACCAGGCCGTCGTCACCATTACCGTGCGCCGGGGGAACCGGTCGGCGACCCAGCCGAGCAACGGTCCCGAAATCAGCGGCGGGAACAGGGTCAACGACCACGTGAGCGCGGTCCAGGCAGCGGATTGTGTCCGTTCGAATACGAGCAGTGACAATGCGACGGCCGCGAGTTGGTCACCGGCGGTCGAGGCCGTCGAACCGATCCACATCGCGCGGAACTCGCGCATACCCACGAGCTCGCGGAGGGCTCCGCGGGTCGTCATGCGCGACCTCGGCGAGCCGCGCCCCGCGCGCGGCGAATCAGCTCGTCCTGATTCGCTCTACGCCGAGTCACGTCGCCCCCGCCGGTGGTAATCAATTCCTATCGACAATCACGGTAGAAGCTGCCTGACCGTTCAACGTCTGTCCTACCACAGTGTGTACCTAAACGGAGCAGGACAGTTACCTAAAGTAGTTACAATAGCGAAACGCAGAGCTGATCTTCTTCACAGTTGACCTCGGCCTCGCCTGATTGGACCCCAAATGGTCACGCGGCGTGTCAGCCAATGCCAAACGGGTGTCGCGAGCTGCGCCGACCGGTGCAACACGCTCCGACTCCTGCCCGGAGGGACGTGCAAATTGCCATCGGCACGAACGTACCCGCAGCCGGGAGCGGCGCGAAATGTGAGGTGTGCTGTTTCCCCGCCCGCGGAACGAAACCGGTTCAGCGGGCGGGAAAACGATCACTAACGTCGGCGAAAAGGCTCGCTTAGCGTGGCGAACTAGCCGATAACGTCAGACCGGTCAGCCCTTGGCGTCGATCCTGCGGCGGCGCGCGACCTCGGCCAGCACGACCCCGGCGGCGACGGACGCGTTGAGCGACTCGACACCGGAGGCCATCGGGATCGACACCGTCTGGTCGCACGTCTCCTTCACGAGACGACCCAGACCGCGGCCCTCGGAGCCCACGACGACGACCAGCGGGCCCGTCGCGAGCTCGAGGCCGTCGACGTCCACGTCACCGTCCGCGTCCAGGCCGACGATCATCAGGCCCGCCTCGGCCCAGTCGCGGAGCGTGCGCGTGAGGTTCGTCGCCATCGCGATCGGCAGCCTCGCCGCGGTGCCCGCACTGGTCCGCCACGCCACCGCCGTCATCGACGCGCTGCGCCGCTGCGGCAGCACCACGCCGTGCGCGCCGAACGCGGCGGCGGACCGCACGACGGCACCCAGGTTGCGCGGGTCCGTCACGCCGTCCAGCGCCACCAGCAACGGCGGCCGGCCCGAGCGCTGGGCGGTCTCCAGCAGCTCGTTCGGGGTCGCGTACTCGTAGGGCGGCACCTGCAGGCCGAGGCCCTGGTGCATCGCGCCACCGGTGATCCGGTCGAGCTCACCGCGGGCCACCTCCAGCACGGAGATGCCCCGGTCGGCGGCGAGGCGCACGGCCTCGGCCACGCGGTCGTCCGCGTCGATGCCCAGCGCCACGTACAGCGCCGTCGCCGGCGTGCCCGCGCGCAGGCACTCGACGACGGGGTTGCGGCCCGCGACGGTCTCGGCCTGGGCCTTCTCCGTCTTCTGGCGCCGCTGGGTCTTCACGGCGTCGGTCTTCGCCGCCACCTTGGCGCGCTTGTACGCGGGGTGGTTCGGGCGCTCAGACGCCTTCGGGGTCGGGCCCTTGCCCTGCAGCCCCTTGGACTTCTGCCCGCCGGAGCCGACGACCGCGCCCTTCTTCGAGCCCGGGTTGCGCATCGCGCCCTTGCGCTTGGAGTTGCCAGCCACTGGAAGTCAGTCGTCCTTCAAAGTCCACTGCGGACCGTCGGGGGTGTCCTCGACGGCGATGCCCGCGTCCAGCAACTGGTCGCGCAACGCGTCAGAGCGCGCGAAGTCCCTGCTCTTGCGGGCTTCCTGGCGTTCGACGAGCAGTCGATCCACCAGCGTGGTCAACGCCTGCCGCATGCCGGTCTCGGCAGACGACTGGTCGTTCCACTTCGGCGACAACGGGTCGACGCCGAGGATGTCGGCCATCCGGCGCACGCACTCGGCGGCCGCGCGGGCCTCCTCGTGGGCGCCGTCGGCGAGTGCGGTGTTGCCCTGGCGCACCTTGTTGTGCAGGGCGGCCACGGCCTGGGGGGTGTTCAGGTCGTTGTCCATCGCGGCCACGAAGTCCGGGCACATGTCGCCCCGGAGCTCGATCGGCCCGAGGCGCTCGGTGGCGCGGCGCAGGAACGACTCGATGCGCCCGTAGGACGTCACCGCCTCCTGCAACGCCTCGTCCGAGTACTCGATGTGCGAGCGGTAGTGCGGCGCCACCAGGTAGTACCGCAGCTCCTGGGCCCGGACCTTCTCCAGCATCACCGGGATGGACACGGTGTTGCCGAGCGACTTGGACATCTTCTCGCCGGAGAACGTCACCCAGTAGTTGTGCATCCAGTAGTTCGCGAAGCCGTCGCCGGCCGCGCGCGACTGCGCCTGCTCGTTCTCGTGGTGCGGGAAGATCAGGTCGAGCCCGCCGCCGTGGATGTCGAACGTGCTGCCGAGGTAGGTCGTGGCCATCGCCGAGCACTCGAGGTGCCAGCCGGGCCTGCCGTTGCCCCACGGCGTCGGCCAGGACGGCTCACCGGGCTTCGCGGACTTCCACAGCGTGAAGTCGCGCGGGTCGCGCTTGCCGCGGATGTCGGTCTCGCCCTGCTGCTGGTCCTCGATCTTGCGGCCGGACAGCGCGCCGTACTCCGGAAGCGAGCGCACGTCGAAGTAGACGTCGCCGCCGACGTCGTAGGCGTGGCCCTTGTCGATCAGCCGCTGCATCAGCTCGACCATCTGCGTGACGTGGCCGGTGGCGCGGGGCGCGTACGACGGCGGCAGGCAGCCCAGCGCGTCGTAGGCGTCCTCGAACGCGCGCTCGTGCGTGTACGCCCACTCCCACCACGGCCGGTCGTGCTCGGCGGCCTTGGTGAGGATCTTGTCGTCGATGTCGGTGACGTTGCGGACCAGCGTGACGTCGGCGCCGTCGCGGGCGAGCCAGCGACGGAGGACGTCGAAGTTGAGCCCGCTGCGGACGTGGCCGATGTGCGGCACGCCCTGCACGGTCGCCCCACACACGTAGATCGACGCCGTTCCGTTGACCTGCGGGTGGAACTCCCGCAGAGACCGGCTCGCCGTGTCGTAGATGTGGAGGCTCACACGGGAATGGTACGGGCCACAGCCAGCAGAGCGTCCGGCCGGTCACTCGTCGGAACGGGATCGACCAGCCGGAAGGAGCAGCCGATCGCGACGGCTCCGCCGTCCGCCTCCTCGCTGTCGCCGACCATCACCGCGTCGCGCGGGTCGACGCCGAGCCGTTCGCAGGCGGTCGTGAAGATCTTCGGGTCGGGCTTGACGACGCCCTCCTCGAAGGAGAGGACGAACTCGTCCACGAGGTGCGTCAGGTCGTACTTCTCGAACACGGCGCGGATGTCCCACGCGATGTTGCTGACGACCGCGACGGGCACGTCCCGCAGGTGCTCCAGCGCCGCCCTGGTGTCCGGGTACGGGAACCAGGAGTCGGGGTGCACGAGCTGGTCGTAGAACGCCTCCGCGTTCGGCACCAGGGCGTCCTCCAGCAGCTTCACGTGCACCCAGCGGTGCACGTCGGCGTCGAGGTCGCGCCGCAGCCAGCCGTCGGCCAGTTCGGGGTCCATCCCGTCGGCGAGGCCCACGGGCGCGGTCATCGCGCGCATCAGGTCGCCGTTGGCCCCGAGCCCGGGGTGCTCGAGGCGGAAGAGCGTGCCGGAGAAGTCGAAGAGCGCAGCGCGGGTCGTCACGCTCCCGACTCTACGTGGTGCGGCCCTAGGTGGTCTGGACCTTTTCGAGCTCGGCCTCGACGGGCCGGACGTCGTAGGAGAGGGCCAGCTCCAGGGTGCCCGCGTTGTGCTCGGTGGCGGCCGCGAGCTGCGCGAGGAACTCCTCGATCTGCCCGAGCGGCTGGTCGGCCAGCTGCGCCGTGGCCGCGTAGAGCGGGGCGTAGCGCTCGGGCGTCGTCGTCCCGCGCAGGTCGGCCGCCCAGTCGAGGAGGTTCTCGTAGGACTTCGCGAACTGGGTGGCGAGGTGCTTGATCCGGTCGCGGTCGCCCGCGCGGCCCGCCGGGCCGAACGCCCACTGCTGCTTGCCGGGCGACAGCAGGTCCGCGACACCGTTGACGATCTTGTCGAACACGCCGGTGCGCATCAGGTAGTAGTCGTGCGCCTCGGTGTCGGTGGTGAGGGTGCGCACGTCGGGGGCGAAGGCCATCTCGTGGCTGAGCCGCTTGTCCTTCAGCTTGCGCAGGTGCATCGAGGCGGTGTCCGAGAAGAGCTGGAGCTCCCAGCCCGCCGGGTTCGCCTCGACCGGCGTGCCGGCCTTCTCCGCGATCAGGACGGCGAGCTCGCGCGGCGTGCGGTTGCGCAGGTCGATGAAGCCGAGGCTGGGGCGGACACCGGGCACCGGGGTGTCGTCGAACCGCGCGGGCAGGACGTACGGCTGGTGCGGGTCCGTCAGGCCGCGGGCGAGCGCGGACCGGCGCTCGTGGATCGTCCAGTGCTTCCGCACGTAGTCGGCGGACACGAACATCACGCAGAACCGCGAGTCCTCGCGGTAGATCTTGTCCAGGTACTCGGTGAGCTCCTCACCCCACAGGGCGGACTGCTCGTCGGTGTCGTAGAAGCGGGAGATCCCCAGCTCGGTGAGGTGACGGGCCACCTCCTCGACGTAGTCGCGGTCTTCGCCGGCGAAGGACAGGCAGACGTCGTACTTGGGCACCACAGGGATGGTAGTGGCGGGAACCACACCGCCGGCGCCTGAGTTGCCCGCGTTGGTGACGGCGCCGTTCGTGCCGGGCGAGCACGAGTTCCGCACGGAGGGCGCCGCCGCGCAGCCGGGTGGAACCTCGAGGGCGGGACGGCCGTGCCGGGGATGCCCGCCCGGCGGACTAGCCGGTCGCGCTGACCAGCAGGGCCGTGGCGATCGCCGCGATGCCCTCGCCGCGGCCGGTGAGACCGAGGCCGTCGGTCGTGGTGCCCGCGACCGACACGGGACCGCCGACGGCGTCGGACAGGGCCTTCTGGGCCTCGTCGCGGCGCTTGCCGATGCGCGGCGCGTTGCCGATGACCTGCACTGTGGCGTTTCCCACACGGTAGCCCGCCTCCTCGACGAGGCGGCGCACCTCCGTGAGGAGGACCACTCCGTGCGCGCCCGACCAGCGCGGGTCGGAGGTGCCGAAGACCGCGCCCAGGTCGCCCAGGCCCGCGGCGGACAGCAGCGCGTCGCACAGCGCGTGGGACGCGACGTCGCCGTCGGAGTGACCCGCGCACCCGTCGACGCCCTCCCACAGCAGGCCGGCGACCCAGCACTCCCTGCCCGCCTCGATCGGGTGGACGTCGACGCCCTGGCCGATCCTCACTCCTGGCCTCCGCTGAACAGTGCTTCCGCGACCGCGAGGTCGAACGGGGTGGTGATCTTCATGGCGTGCGCGTGGCCGGGAACCGTGTGGACCTCGACACCGTTCTTCTCCACGAGGGCGGCGTCGTCAGTCGCGGCGATACCGGCGCGATAGGCGGCTTTGAGAGTCTCGGCCCGGAAACCCTGCGGGGTCTGGACGACCCGCAGACCGGCGCGGTCAGGTGTGGCGACGACCACTCCGACCTCGTTCACCTGCTTGATCGTGTCGGCGACCGGCAGCACGGGGATGACGGCGTCGTGCCCGTCGCGCACAGCGGCCACGACGTCGGCGATCACCCGGGGAGGGGTGAAGGCACGGGCGGCGTCGTGCACCAGCACGATGGAGGTGTCCGGGATCACGCGCAGCGCGTGGTCGAGGGCGAGGCGCACCGAGTCGGTGCGTTCGGAACCCCCTGAAAGCACGTGCACCGCCCCGCCGGCCGGGGCCAGCGAGGCGGTTGCGGTGTGCACTGAATCCACATCGGACGGTGGAGCGGCGATGACGACGTGCTGGACGTGGCCTGACTCGAACAGGCCTCGTACGGCACGGGTCAGCAGCGGAACTCCGTTGACCGGCACGAGCGCCTTGGGCATCCCGTAGCCCAGGCGCTCACCCCGCCCTGCCGCAGGAACGAGCGCGACAACACTCATCTCGCGGCGTTATCCGATGCTCTAAATGTGTTGTGTTGAAGAACTACGACGCGGTGGCGAGAACTTCGTCGAGGAGAACCTCGGCCTTGTCCTCGTCGGTACCCTCGGCCAGCGCCAGCTCGCTGACCAGTATCTGCCGCGCCTTCGCCAGCATCCGCTTCTCGCCGGCGGACAACCCGCGATCCTTCTCGCGCCGCCAGAGGTCGCGCACCACTTCCGCAACCTTGTTCACGTCGCCGGAGGCGAGCTTCTCAAGGTTGGCCTTGTACCGCCGAGACCAGTTGGTCGGCTCCTCGGTGTGGGGAGCGCGCAAGACCTCGAAGACCCGGTCGAGCCCTTCCTGGCCGACAACGTCACGCACGCCTACGATCTCGGCGTTGTCAGCGGGAACCCGAACGGTGAGGTCGCCCTGCGCCACCTTGAGAACGAGGTACTTCTTCTCCTCGCCCTTGATAACGCGGGTCTCGATTGCTTCGATGAGAGCGGCACCGTGGTGCGGGTAGACGACGGTCTCTCCGACCTTGAAAACCATGTGTCCTCTGCCCCTTTCGCTTCCTCCATCCTAACACGCCCAGCAACCCTTCGAACGCCGCTCGAAGATCCGTTAGTGCTGGTCAGGGCCGCGCGGGGGGTTGACAAACCACCTGTTCGCGTGCAACGTACGGGGTTGTCAAGATCGAGTGGCACCACGTCGCGTCCTCGTTCAGGGCCCCGGTTAGGCTCTTTGCCTGGTGGTTGTTCCCTAGGAAGGACGCTGGAGCCGTGAACTCAGGAGTGTCTCGCCGGTTGGTCGTGACGGCAGCGCTGGCCGCAGGCCTGGGCCTGGCCGCGGTCGGCTGCAGCGCCGGTCAGGTCACCCAGACCGACACCCAGGTAGCCGCCGTCGACGGTGCCAGCGGAAACGCGGGCCCGATCGCCGTGCGCAACGTCATGCTGGCGTTCCCGCCGGACGGCAACCGCTACAAGGACGGCGAGGACGCGCCGCTGACGTTCGTCATCGCGAACAGCGGCTCGTCGGCGGACAAGCTGCTGTCGATCAAGTCCGACGCCGCCGAGGGCGAGGCCGAGGTCGCGGGCTCCAAGGAGATCCCGGCCCAGTACGCGCTGCGCGCCGAGTACGACGCCTCGAAGGCGCCGTCGAAGCCCTCGTCCACCGCGTCGTCGTCCGCCGCCTCGTCGTCGGTCGCGCAGACCTCCTCGGGTGTGCCGTCGTCGGGTGTGCAGTCCTCGTCGTCGAACGCCCCGTCGTCGTCCTCCAACGCGGCCTCGTCGTCGGTCTCGGTGACCTCGGGTGCGCCGTCGTCCGGTGCGCCGTCGTCGTCCGGCCGCCCGTCCTCCTCGTCGCTGCCGCCGTCGGCGGACCAGGACCAGGACCTCGAGGTGCTGCAGATCCGCTGCACGCTGAAGAAGCTGAACCGCGAGGTCGTGGCCGCGCAGACGGTGAAGATCACGTTCCTGTTCGAGAAGGCCGGCTCGCTGACGCTCGAGGTGCCGGTGGCGCCGTCCGACCACAAGCGCGTGGTCGAGGGCGAGGGCGGCGGCCACTGAGCCCCGCTCACCGCGTGGAGAACGCCGCTCCCTCTTCGTGAGGGGGCGGCGTTCTTCGTCCGACCGGGCTCGCGAAGCCCGCAGCACCCCGGCTGACCTGCGGCGCGCGTTTCTGTCGGTGCCGTGCTCTACCGTTCGGTCCGTGGCGAAGACAGCGCGGCCGATCTTCCGGTGTGCCGAGTGCGGGCACGAGGTGGCGAAGTGGTTCGGCCGCTGCCCCGAGTGCCAGGCCTGGGGCAGCATCGAGGAACGCGGCACCGCGTCGGTGACGCGGGTCGTGGCGGGCGCGCCCACGTCGGCGGCGCGGCCCATCGGCGAGGTCGACATCGAGTCGGCGCGGGCCCTGTCGACCGGCGTGAGCGAGTTCGACCGCGTCCTGGGGGGCGGACTCGTGCCGGGGGCCGTCGTGCTGCTGGCGGGCGAGCCGGGGGTCGGCAAGTCCACGTTGCTGCTCGAGACCGCGCACCGCTGGGCCGAGTCGCACGGGCGGTGCCTCTACGTCACGGGTGAGGAGTCCGCGGGGCAGGTGCGGTTGCGCGCCGAGCGCACCGGCAACCTGCACGCCGAGATGTACCTGGCGGCCGAGAGCGAGCTCAGCGCGTTGCTCGGCCAGGTCGACCAGGTGAAGCCGTCGATGCTGATCGTCGACTCCGTGCAGACCATGTCGACCGTCAGCGTCGAGGGCGTGCCCGGTGGCGTCACGCAGGTGCGCACGGTCGCGTCCGGGTTGATCGCGATGGCCAAGGAGCGCGGGCTGCCGGTCGTGCTCGTCGGGCACGTGACCAAGGACGGATCCGTTGCGGGGCCACGGGTCCTAGAGCACCTGGTCGACGTCGTGCTGCAGTTCGAGGGCGACCGGCACTCGTCGCTGAGGTTGTTGCGCGGCATCAAGAACCGCTACGGCGCGGCGGACGAGGTGGGCTGCTTCGAGCTGCGCGACGACGGCATCGTCGGCGTGCCGGACCCGTCGGGGCTCTTCCTGACGCGCCGGGAGAAGGCCGTCGAGGGCACCTGCGTGACGGTGATCGTCGAGGGCAAGCGCCCGATGCTCGGCGAGGTGCAGGCGCTGGTGGCCAAGACGAACCTGCCCGCGCCCCGCCGCGCGGTCAGCGGGCTGGACTCCGCGCGGATCTCGATGGCGCTGGCGGTGCTCGAGAAGCGCGGCAAGGTCAACCTGTTCCAGAAGGACGTCTTCACGGCGACCGTCGGCGGCATGCGGCTGGTCGAGCCCGCCGCCGACCTCGCGGTGGTGCTGGCGGTGGCCTCCGCCGAGCGGGAGATCGCGCTGCCGGCCGACCTGGTGGTGCTCGGCGAGGTCGGGCTCGCCGGGGAGATCCGGCGGGTCAACGGCGTCGGGAAGCGGCTCCAGGAGGCCGCACGGCTCGGTTTCAAGAAGGCCTTGGTGCCGCCGGACCACGGGCCGCTGCCGGACGGGGTGCGGGCGCTGGTGGCGAACGACCTGGTGTCGGCGCTGGACGTGCTCGGGCTCAACCGGCGGCGCAGCTCCGGCAAGGGCGACAAGGCCGAGAACCGGGACGACGAGGACTGAGCCGGCGCCGGACGTTCTGTCCGGTTTGGACGCCCGGCGGCCGGGCGGGCCGCGCCCGGATCCGGGCGCGTGGTCGAATACGCGGGTGTTGGGGAGACACGACCGCGAGATCGGCGAGCTGTTGCGGTTCGCCGTGGGCTTGGTGCCCCCCGAGGTGCGCACCGAGGACCTGCTCGACTACGTGGACCTCGAGGAGTGGGAGCTGGTCCTCGACCTGCTCGGCGAGTTCGGCGGCAACACCTGGCAGACGCCGCAGTTCTGGGCGTTGCTCGCCGAGGCGGCCACGCAGCTGGAGCAGGACGACGCCTGGTTCCAGTGGCGGTGCGTGGAGTCGATCCAGGGGCTGTGGCGGGTCGAGCTGGTGCTGGACCCCGGCGCGGAGCCGTTGCAGGCCAGGGGAGAACGGCCCGTCTGGGACGTCACGGGGAACGAGCAGCGGCTGGCGGCGCTGTGGATCGAGTCCAAGCCCGTCCTGGGGCCCGGGGAACGGGCCACAGCGCGGCTGAGGCCGTTCGTGCCGCCCGCGTGTGCTCATCTGGTGCGCAGCGACCGGATCACGTTGCTGGGGCGCTCCGCGGGCATTGCGACGATCATCGAGAAGGTGCCGCCGCGGCCCTGGTGAGGACCGCGGCGGCACGAACTCACTGCGAGAGCAGCTGGGCGCAGCGGATCAGGCCCAGGTGCGAGTACGCCTGCGGGTGGTTGCCCAGCGAGCGCTCGGCGACCGGGTCGTACTCCTCGGGCAGCAGGCCGGTGGGGCCCGCGGCCGCGACGATCTGGCCGAAGAGCTCCTCGGCCTCGGTGCGGCGCCCGGTGAGCAGGTAGGACTCGATCATCCACGCCGCGCACAGGTGGAAGCCGCCCTCGTCGCCCGGCAGGCCGTCGTCGCGGTGGTAGCGGTAGACCGTGGAGCCGGACCGCAGCTCCGCCTCGATGGCCGTCACCGTCGACTGGAAGCGCTCGTCGGTCGGGTCGATCAGGCCCGACAGGCCGACGAACAGCGACGCCGCGTCGAGGTCGTCACCGTCGTAGGCGGTGGTGAACGACTGGACCTCGTCGTTCCAGCCGTTCTTCAGCACGTCCGTGGAGATCGTGTCGCGCAGCGGCACCCAGGACGGGTCGAGCTCACGGCCGAACTGCTCGCCGAGCTTGATCGCGCGGTCGATCGTGAGCCAGCACATGACCTTCGAGTACACGTGGTGGCGCGGCGCGTGCCGCTCCTCCCAGATGCCGTGGTCGGGCTCGTGCCAGCGCCGCGAGACGGCCTCGGCCATCGCCTGGACCATCGCCCAGTCGGTGTCCGACAGCGTGCCGCGGGCGGTGGCCAGCGAGACGACCAGGTCGACGACCGGGCCGAACACGTCGAGCTGCACCTGCTGGTTCGCGAGGTTGCCCACGCGCACCGGGCGCGAGCCCGCGTAGCCGGGCAGCGTGTCGATCACGGCCTCGGCGCCCAGCTGGGTGCCGTGCAGCGTGTAGAGCGGGTGCAGCCGCTCCGGGCCCGGGATGGTCTCCAGGACGCCGTGCAGCCACGCCAGGAAGCCGTCGGCCTCGGCGTAGGAGCCCACCGACACGAGCGCGGCGGCGGTCATCGCGCCGTCGCGCAGCCAGCAGTAGCGGTAGTCCCAGTTGCGGACGCCGCCGAGCTCCTCCGGCAGCGACGTGGTGGCCGCCGCCATGATCGAGCCGGAGTCCTTGTGCACCAGGCCGCGCAGCGTCAGCGCCGAGCGCAGCACCAGGTCGGTCTGCACGGTCGGCAGCGTCAGGCCGGCCGCCCAGTCGGACCAGTAGTGGGCGGCGAGGTCGCGGCGCACCGACTCGTTCAACGGGTGCTCGGAGAGGTCGTCGGTGCCGCAGCGCAGCTCCAGCAGCACGTGCGCGCCCTCACGCGGGCGGACGACGGCGCGTGCGGTCTCCTGCTGGCCGTCGGAGGTGATCTCCCAGTCGACGCCGGGCGAGCGCAGCACCATCGGGTCCGAGGTGCCGACGACCCGCAGGCCGTCGCGCTCGCGCAGCAGCCGCACGGGCACCTGCCCGAACTCGGGCCGCGGCGCGAACGTGATCACCGCGTTGGTCGAGCCGGAGATCCGCCGGACCAAGTCCGTGCGGTGCGAGGCCAGGTTCTGCTCCAGGTAGTCCGTCACCAGGAGCCGCGACCAGCGGGTCTCGACGATCATCGTGCCCGGCAGGTAGCGCTGGCCCAGCGGCAGCGACCCGTGCTCCGGCTTGATCGAGAAGTGGCCCGCGGCCGGCCCGCCGAGCAGGTCGGCGAAGATCGCCGCCGAGTCCGGTTCGGGGTGGCACAGCCAGTTGACCTTGGCGTCCGGGGTCACCAGCGCCACGGAACGCTCGTTCGCGAGCATGGTCAGGCGCTCGATCGGCACGGCCTGGTCGCCGTGCAGCCACGCCCGACGCTCCTCCAGGAGGAACGCGAGCACGGTCGCGACGTCGGACGGGTCGGCGACGTAGTGCTCGGCCAGCGACTCGCCGGCGCCCACGCGGATGCCGACGTCCGGGCCGGACAGGCGCGCGAACGCCTTCTCGTCCGTCACGTCGTCGCCCAGGAAGATCGCCGCGGTGGCGCCCACCTGGTGGCGCAGGATGTCGAGCGCCTGCCCCTTGTTGGTCTCGACGACGGCGAGCTCGATCACGGCCTTGCCCTCCGTGACCTGCACACCGTCCCAGGTGCACGGGCCGGAGCGGACGGCGGACAGCACGGCCTCGCCGATCGCCTCGGACGCGGCACGGCGCACGTGCACGGCGACCGAGGCGGGCTTGACCTCGAGCTGGACGCCCTCCTGGCCGTCCGCGATCTGTTCGAGCTCGGCCTCGAGCCGGCGCAGCAACGCCTTGGCGTCGGCGTTGAGCGCGTGGACGAAGCCGACGTCGAACTCGGAGCCGTGCGACCCGACGAGGTGGACCTCGCCCGGCAGCCGGGACAGCGTGGCCAGGTCGCGCAGCGCGCGACCGGAGATCACGGCTGAGGTGGTCTCGTGCAGCGACGCGAGGGAACGCAGCGCGTTCACCGACTCCGGGAGCGGACGGGCCTTCTCGGGATCGGCCACGATCGGAGCCAGTGTTCCGTCGTAGTCGCTTGCGACTAGCAGTCGTGGGGTACGGGCGAGCTGCACGATCGCTCTGCGCAGTTCGGCGGGGAGGGCCTCGGCGGTCAACGCCCCTCCAGGAGCACTTGATGGGTCATGGGCAGGTCTGAAAGGATTCAGACCGAGGTCTGCGTACCCAGCGCCTCCAGGAACGACCTCGCCCAGCGGTCGACGTCGTGGGTGAGGACTTGGCGGCGCAGCGCGCGCATCCTACGGCGGCCTTCGGCGGGATCGATGTCGAGGGCGGCCTGCAGAGCGTTCTTGACACCGTCCAGATCGTGGGGGTTCACCAGGAACGCACTGGTCAGCTCTGCGGCAGCGCCAGCGAACTCGCTCAGCACCAGAGCTCCGCCAAGATCGTATCGGCAGGCCACGTACTCCTTGCACACGAGGTTCATTCCGTCCCGAACGGGCGTGACGACCATGACGTCCGCCGCGCTCATGAACGCGACGAGCTCCTCGCGGTTCACCGACTGGTGGAGGTAGTGCACGACGGGCTTGCCGACGCGCCCGAACTCGCCGTTGATCCGGCCGACGGACTGCTCGATGTCCTTGCGCATCGTCACGTAGTGGTCGACGCGCTCCCTGCTGGGCGTGGCGAGCTGGACCATCGCGACGTCCTCGGGGTCGACCCGTCCGTCCGCGATCAGCTCGTAGAGAGCGCGGATCCGGACGTCGATGCCCTTCGTGTAGTCGAGGCGGTCCACGCCGAGCAGGATGCGCTTCGGGTTGCCGAGGTCCTCTCGAATCTTCCTCGCGTGGGCCTGCGTCTCCTTGCGCCGGGCGACCGAGTCGAGGCCCGCGCTGTCGATCGAGATCGGGAACGCGCCCACGCGCACCGTGCGGTCGCCGACCTGCACGACGCCCGGCCGGGTGCGGACGCCGACGGTGCCGCGGCTCGGCTCCAGGCCGACGAGGCGCCGGGCCAGCCAGAGGAAGTTCTGCGCGCCACCGGGCCGGTGGAAGCCGACCAGGTCGGCGCCGAGCAGGCCGCGGATGATCTCCGTGCGCCACGGCAGCTGCATGAACAGCTCGACCGGCGGGAACGGGATGTGCAGGAAGAAGCCGATCTTGAGGTCGGGCCGCTGCTCGCGCAGCATCGCCGGCACGAGCTGCAGCTGGTAGTCCTGCACCCACACCGTCGCGCCCTGCGCCGCCACCTTCGCGGTCGCGTCGGCGAAGCGCTGGTTGACCTTCACGTACGCGTTCCACCAGTGCCGGTGGAACGCGGGCTGCGCCACGACGTCGTGGTAGAGCGGCCAGAGGGTGCCGTTCGAGAACCCCTCGTAGTAGTCCTCGACCTCCTTGGCGGACAGCTCGACGGGGTGCAGCAGCAGGCCGTCGTCCTCGAACGGCGCCACGTCGGCGTCGGCCACGCCGGGCCAGCCGACCCACGCGCCGCTGTGTGAGCGGAGGAACGGTTCGAGCGCGCTCACCAGTCCTCCCGGACTGTGCTTCCAGCGCTCCGTTCCGTCGGGCAGACGCTCCAGGTCAACCGGCAGCCGGTTGGCCACGACGACGAATTCCGCCCCGTTCTCGCCAATGTCCATGCTCACAAATTCCCAGGCTAGTGCCGACGCGAACGTGTCGCGTGTCGTGTAACGGCCGTCACAAGCAGGTTCACTCCAACCGACGCCTGGTGGGCCTGAGCGGCCCGGACAGCCGCGGGCCGGCGAACCGGCGTTCCAGGCGGCCGAGGCCCGTGCGCACCGGCTGGGCGAGGTACTCGCCGAACACGACGCCCCCGGCGAGGGCGAGCGCGATGCCGCTCGCGAACACCAGGGTGCTCAGCCCGGCCGGGTCGCCCTCCGCGGTGAGCTGGAACAGGCCCCGGTAGGTGGTCCAGCCGGGCAGCAGCGGCACGACGCCGGCCTGCACGACGACGAGCGTCGGGATGCCGAGCCGGCGCGTCAGCGTCGCGCCGCCGAAGCCGGTGATCGCGGCGGCCGCGGCGGAGCTCAGCAGGGCGTCCAGGCCGAAGCTCGTCGCGAGGCCGTAGGCGGCCGTGCCGATCGCGCCGGAGACGGCGGCGGCCATCAGCGCGCGGGGCTGGGCGTAGCAGGCGAGCGCGAAGAAGGCGCTCGTCGCCGCGCCGGCCGCGAACTGCATCGGCACCGCGGAGATCAGCGCGGGCAGCGGGTCGCTGAGCCGGATGTCCAGTCCGAAGTGGACGGCCGTGCGGATGGCCAGCGCGACGCCCGCGATCAGGCCGGCGCTGAGCAGCACGGTCTCCACGGTGCGCCCGGCCGCGGTGACGTTGTAGCCGGAGATCGCGTCCTGCACGGTGCTCACCAGCGCGAGCCCGGACAGCAGCACGACGATGCCGACGGCCACCAGCAGGCTGGGGCGCACGGGGAGCAGCCCGGTCGCGTAGACGGCCAGCGCCGCGCCCGTGCCGAGCGCGCCGCCGACCACCTGCTGGAAGAAGAACGGCAGCGCGCGGCGGTTGAGGACCCTCCCCACCCGGTCGACCACGGCGGTGATGGCCGCCGCGGTGAGCGCGAGCACCACCCCGCCGCCGACGAGGAACGCCACGGCCGCGGCCATGCCGGCCCACGCGGCGGTGGCGACCCAGCGCGGGTACGGGTGCTTGGCGTTGGTGATGTCCTCGAGCTCGGCGTGGGCGTCCTCGATGGGCCCGAGGTTGTTCACGAGGTGCTCGACGGCGGCCAGCCGGGTGTAGTCCAGACTGCGCTGCCGGACCACGCGCACGGCGGTGATCGGGGGTGCTTCCGTGCCGCGGTGGCACGACACGCTGATGGAGGTGTAGATCACGTCGACTTCCGTGTGCGGAAGTCCATAGCTCTCGGTGACGGAAAGAATCGTCGCTGTCACATCGGCCGCGCCGGCCCCGCTGGACATTTGGACCTCACCGATCCTGAGTGCGAGATCGAGGACCAGGTGAACAGTGGTGTCGTCGGGCAGCGAGGGGCCGTGCAGGTTGTTGGTTGAAATCTCTCGCACCTCCGTTGTGCGATCGTGACGGGCACTTCGACAGAAGCTGTGGTGTCGACCACCTCCGATCGGGCGACCCGAAAAGGAGGACATGATCACTGTCTGTCGATTACCCTCCTGACCTGGTCAAGGCGCCCTGCTCGGCGCCCTGATCCACTCAGTTGGTTGGTCCAGCTCCGGTCGGAGCAATCCGATCACACTGAGAGCAGACCGTTCGCCGCAGGGAGCACCAGCAACGGGCGCTTACCATGTTCGCGAACACCGCCAGGCCGGCGTAGCTCAATTGGCAGAGCACTCGCCTTGTAAGCGAAAGGTTAGGGGTTCGATTCCCCTCGCCGGCTCCAAAGCGGAAGAGGGTTCGCCCAGGTGGGCGGACCCTCATCTCATTTCGATATGACGGTTCCTCAGCTTTTGCGAACGAGTCCGGTAAAGCCCGCGACGCTCAGCGTGGCGAAGGACCAGCCGAGGATCTGGACCGCCCAGCCTGCTCCGGTCGCCCACTGCCCGGCTGGTCCGTTCGCCAGTTCGCAGCGCGGTGTCCCACCGAGCTTCACGAGCGGGATGGCGAGATCGGCCGCAAGACTGATCCTGTTCACCGGTGAACAGGACTCGGCGGGCCGGTCCTTGGCCGGGGTGAGGCCGCCCGCGGCGCCCGCCGTCCACACCAGACCGACCGCCAGCAGGAACGTCACCAGCAACCCCGCCACCGCCCGCGACGGCCGGTGGCCGTAGCCGAGCGTGACGCCCAGGAACCAGTGCCAGAGCCGGTTGCCGGGGTCGCCGCGCCGGCGCAGGTCCTCCTGCTGCGCGATCAGCACGCGCCGCGCGGTGTGCTCGTGGCCGGCGGCGCGGTGGACGGCCGCGAGCTGCTGGTAGGGCTGGGCTTCGTAGTCGTGCGTGTGGTCGCGCAGCACCCTCAGCCACGCGTCGGTGTCGCCGGTCGGCTCGGGGTAGGTCAGGCCGTTCAGGGTGACGTCGGTGAGCCCGCCGGTGTCGAGGACCAGCGCGCGTCCCGCCCCGGTCATGACCAGGTCCAGCTGGAGGCCGTCGCCCCGGTTGACGATCCGGTGGGACAGCAGGACCAGGGCGCTCGCCACGTCGCAGTTGCTGATCTCCAGGGCGGAGTTCCCGGTGACGGCGTCGATCTCGGCCTCGCGCACGGACAGGCTGGCCTCCACCGCGGTCTTGTGCAGCAGCACCGCGCGGCCGCCGCGGTTGCGCACCAGCCCGGTGAGCAGCAGGCCGGCGCCGATCCTCGTGTCGATCATCTGGACCGTCGCTGCGGGCCCGCGGGAGACCGCGTCGATCCACTTCAGCGTCGCCTCGGCGCGGAACTGCGCGCCGTCCGCGTTCAGCGCGCTGCCCTCCTGCGCGCGCAGCACGGCGCCGGTCAGCTCGAGCGCACCCGCGATGCAGTCGATGAGGGACACGGCGTCGCTCGCGCCGTCGCCGCGCAGGACCGCGCCGGCCGCGGAGACCATCCCGCGGATCCGCGTGCCGTCGGCGACGACCGCCGAGCCGCCGAGACCGGTGACGACGGCGTCGTCGAGGAGCAGGTCGCCGCCGACCTCGCAGTTGAGCAGGAAGAGGGCGGTGCCGCCGCGGAACCGCGGATGGGCGTACAGCCCCCGTGCGGTGAACGAGCCGCCCACGCGCAGCCCGTACGCGGTGAACGAGCCGACGCTCGACCCGTTCAGCGAGAGGGAGCCGTCCACCTGGGCGTGGTCGAGGTCGAACAGGTCGGCGCAGCGCGCGTGGGTCATCTCGAACTGGCGGGTGCGCAGGCCCTCCGCCCGCACGTCCCACACGGCCGAGCCGCTGAGGTCGATCGTCGCGATCTGCGCGTGGCGCATCGTCAGCTCGCCGGTGAAGTGGCAGCCGACGAGGACCAGCGGCCCGGTCATCGTCAGGAAGTCGAGGTCGAGGAGTCCGTCGATCCACGTCCGGTAGATCCGCAGGCCCGCGGGGGAGTCCTTCGCCTCGACGACCATGACCCGCACGTCCTCCGCGCGCAGGAAGACGTGGCGCTCGTCCTGCTCTGTCCCATCAGGACGTGACATTGTGGGCACCATGTCCTACCTCGCGGATAGCGCGCGCTACGACCAGATGACTTACCGGCGGACGGGACGCAGCGGCCTCAAGCTGCCCGCCATCTCGCTCGGCCTGTGGCACAACTTCGGCGGTGACCGGCCCTACGAGTCGGGCCGCGGGATCGCGCGGAGGGCGTTCGACCTCGGTGTCACGCACTTCGACCTCGCCAACAACTACGGACCTCCGTACGGAAGTGCGGAGATCACGTTCGGGCAGATCCTGAAGGATGATCTCAGGCCGTACCGCGACGAGCTCGTGATTTCGACGAAAGCGGGCTACGACATGTGGCCGGGGCCGTACGGGGAGTGGGGTAGCCGGAAGTACCTGCTCAGCTCGCTCGACCAGTCGCTGACGAGGATGGGCCTCGACTACGTCGACATCTTCTACTCGCACCGCTTCGACCCGGAGACGCCGCTCGAGGAGACGATGGGCGCGCTCGTCAGCGCGGTCCAGCAGGGCAAGGCGCTCTACGTCGGCATCTCGTCGTACTCGCCCACCAAGACGCGCGAGGCGGCCGAGCTGCTGCGGTCCGCGGGCGTGCCGCTGCTGATCCACCAGCCGTCCTACTCGATGCTCAACCGCTGGATCGAGCCGGAGCTGCTCGACACCCTCGAGGAGGTCGGCGCGGGCTGCATCGCGTTCTCGCCGCTCGCGCAGGGCATGCTGACCGACCGCTACCTGAACGGCATCCCCGAGGGCTCACGGGCGACGCAGGGCAAGTCGCTGTCGACGGACCTGCTCAGCGACGAGAACCTCAGCCGCATCCGGTCGCTCGACGAGATCGCGTCCTCGCGCGGTCAGTCGCTCGCGCAGCTCGCGCTGACCTGGACGATCCGCGACCCGCGCGTCACGTCGGCGCTGATCGGCGCGTCGTCGGTGGGGCAGCTGGAGCAGAACCTCGCGGCGCTGCAGGCGCCACCGCTGACCGACGACGAGCTGGCCGAGATCGACAAGTACGCCGTCGAGTCGGGCATCGACCTGTGGGCGACGTCGTCGCAGGCCGAGTGAACTAGTCGCGGTGCCGGGGGAGGCGGATCGTGAAGACCGTCTCGCCCGGCCGGCTGGCCAGCCCGATCGAGCCGCCGTGCGCCTCCACGAGCGAGCGCACCACGGCGAGGCCGAGGCCGCTGCCGCCGCGCTGGCGGGTCCGCGAGTCGTCCACGCGGTAGAACCGGTCGAAGATCCGCGCCTGGTCGGCCTGCGGGATGCCGGGACCCGTGTCGCTCACCCGGACCACCGCCCAGCCGTTCTCGGCCGTCACCTTCAGCCGCACCGCCGTGCCCGCCGGGGTGTGCACGGCCGCGTTGGTCAGCAGGTTGTCGAGCACCTGCCGCACCCGCGTCGGGTCGGCGGTCATGGTCACCGTGTCGGCGTCGACCTCCAGCTCGTGCGACGGCCTGGCCGCCCGGAACGCGTCCGCCGCGGCCTCGGCGACCACCGAGAGGTCCATCTCCTCCGGGC